>JBGMQW010000145.1:0-3888 GCA_048060815.1 Thiohalomonadales bacterium
TTTAATATCAGATGGTAGTTCAGAACGTTCAGGCATACTTTTATATGTTCCTTCCATCTTATTAAAATTCACATCCAACCAATCTGAAATTCCACGTTGCTGAGCAACTTCAGCCGACGCTTTGGTACGTAACTGATTTTTTGACTTTTCACTTAATGAAATAATATCACCAGGCTGAACAGATGCCGATGGAACATTCAGCTTATTACCATTTAATTTAATAGCATTATGTTTCACTAGCTGACGAGCTTCTGATCGTGATGAACCAAAGCCCATACGATAGACAACATTATCTAAACGTGATTCTAACAATTGTAGTAAATTTTCACCGGTTGAGCCTCTTAAACGATCAGCTTCTTTATAATAATTTCTAAACTGGCCTTCAAGAACGCCATAAATACGACGTAATTTTTGTTTCTCACGTAACTGAACAGCGTAATCTGAGTTACGAGTTCTACGTTGGCCATGTTGACCTGGTGGGAATGGACGATTTTCAATTGCGCATTTGCCACTGAAACATTTCTCACCCTTTAAAAACAACTTTTCACCTTCTCGGCGACATTGACGACATTTTGATCCAATATATCGAGCCACGAACTAATTCTCCTGATTATACGCTTTAAACGCGACGTTTCTTCGGTGGACGACAACCATTATGTGGTATCGGTGTCACATCAGAAATATTTGTAATTTTAAAACCAAGTCCATTTAATGCACGAACTGCGGATTCACGACCTGGTCCAGGTCCTTTCACACACACTTCTAAATTTTTCATTCCAAATTCTTGAGCAACTTTACCGGCTCTTTCTGCAGCAACCTGTGCTGCAAACGGGGTACTTTTACGGGATCCACGGAAACCGGAACCACCCGCAGTTGCCCAACATAAAGCGTTACCCTGACGATCACTAATTGTAACGATAGTATTATTAAAAGAAGCATGTACATGAGCAATGCCATCTACCACATTCTTCTTTTCTTTTTTACGTGATCGTGTTGCTGTCTTAGTTGCCATTTATCTTATATTTCCTGTTATTAAAACTATCGTTTAATTGGTTTTCTCGGACCTTTACGAGTTCGAGCATTTGTCTTGGTGCGTTGACCACGTAATGGTAGACCACGACGATGACGAATACCTCGGTAAGTACCTAAATCCATTAAACGTTTAATATTCATAGAAACTTCTCGTCGCAAATCTCCTTCAACTGTGAATTTAGCGACTTCTGCTCGTAAAGTTTCTAATTCGGACTCAGCAAGATCCTTAATTTTTGCATGAGGTTCCACGCCACTAGCAATACAAATTTTCTGTGCACGAGTGCTTCCAATACCATAAATTGCAGTTAATGCTATTACAGTGTGTTTTTGTACTGGTATATTTATTCCTGCTATACGGGCCATTAAGCCAACTCCAAATTCAAAATTAATTACGCCACACGCGCACACGAAAGCGCGTAATGGTACTTATATACAGGCTAAATTTCAAGTCAATCTCAACATTTTTTCTAATAATTGACCTAAGCCCTTGATTTTAACCCTGTCTTTGTTTATGACGTGGTTCTATACAGACAATTCGAACTACACCCTTGCGTTTAACAACCTTGCAATTTCGGCATAATTTCTTAACAGAAGCTCGTACTTTCATTTTCTACTCCAACAGTTGTTTATTACACAACTGAATCCCGTTATTTAACGTAACATTCCAGTGTTACCCTGACCTTTCAAATTCGCTTTTTTCATTAAGCCTTCATATTGATGAGACATTAAGTGCGCTTGAACCTGAGCCATGAAATCCATAACAACAACAACAATAATTAATAAAGAAGTACCACCAAAATAAAATGGTAAATTATTCCAATGCACGCGCATTAATTCAGGTAATAATGAAACAGCGGTAATATAAAATGCACCAATTAATGTTAAACGACCTAAAATACTATCAATATATTTTGCAGTTTGCTCACCTGGGCGTATACCAGGAACAAATGCACCTGAACGTTTCAAATTATCTGCAGTTTCTTTTGGATTAAACATTAACGCCGTATAAAAGAAACAGAAAAATATAATTGCCGCAGCATATAACACCATGTACAAGGGTTGACCCGGTGATATATAAGTAACTATATCCGATAAAATACTAAGTCCACCTTCATCACTACTGCTTCCAACAAAACCAACCAGGGTTGCAGGAAATAAAATAATACTTGATGCAAAAATAGGTGGAATTACACCAGCCATGTTCACTTTTAATGGTAAATGGCTACTTTGGGCTGCATACATTTTTCGCCCTTGCTGTCGTTTTGCATAATTTACCGTGATTCGCCGTTGACCACGTTCCATGAAAACAACAAACATAATAACTGATATAATAATTAACAAAATCGCAACAATGTCACCCGCACTAAACTCACCTTTGCCACCTAATGATAATGTTTGCATAAGGGCTGGTGGTAATCCTGCTACAATCCCAGCAAAGATTATCATGGAAATACCATTACCAATTCCGCGTTCAGTGATTTGTTCTCCAAGCCACATCAGAAACATGGTTCCGGTTGTTAATGTCACGACTGTTGTAAAATAAAATGTATAAACATTTTCATACATTACCAAATTTTGTTGTTTAGCCAGTGCAACCGCAACACCTAAACCCTGGAATAGTGCTAATCCAAGAGTTCCATATCGGGTATATTGGGTAATCTTTCTTTTTCCGGCAGCACCTTCTTTACTAAGTTGTTCTAACTTGGGATGAACTTTGGTTAACAACTGCACAATAATTGAAGATGAAATGTAAGGCATAATACCTAATGCAAAAACAGATAATCGCGCTAACGCACCACCACCAAACATATTAAACAAACCAAGAATACCGTCCTTGTTTTGATCAAATAAACTTGCCATTTCTGCAGGATTAATTCCTGGTACAGTAATGTAAGAACCGATACGAAAAACCAACAACGCACCAATCAAGAAAAATAAACGATGGCGTAATTCGGTAAAACGTCCTGTATTTGCACCTGGTTTTGCCATTATTCTTCGATTTTCCCACCGGCAGCTTCAATTGCAGCACGAGCACCTTTAGATACACGTAAACCTTTTACAGTTACTTTTTTATCCAGGCTACCAGACAACATAACTTTAACGTGTATTATATTTTTATTGATAATATTAGCTTCTTTCAAGGCCGCTATATCGACCACATCGGTCTTTACCTTGCCAAGTTCAGACAATCGCACTTCAGCGGTGACAAATCCAACACGTGAACTAAAACCGACTTTTGGCAAGCGTCTTTGTAATGGCATTTGACCACCCTCAAAACCCACTTTACTAAAACCACCCGAACGTGACTTTTGTCCCTTATGTCCACGGCCACATGTTTTACCAAAACCTGAACCGATACCCCGCCCAACGCGTTTAGCTGTCGTTTTTGAGCCTACTGCAGGTTTGATTGAATTTAATCGCATTTTTAACTTTCCTCAATTCTTACCAGATGTGAGACTTTGTTTGCCATACCTCGTGTACATGGGGTATCTTCAACTTCAACAGTTTGGTGTATGCGGCGCAAACCCAAACCATTAACACAAGCTTTATGTCCTGGTATTCGACCAAATAAACTTTTTGTTAATGTTACTTTCATTGTTGTCTTTGTTGCCATTTCTGTGTACCACTTAATTTTTTATTGTAAAATGTCTTCTACTGACAAACCACGTTTTGCAGCAACTTCAGTAGGTGACGTCATACTAGAAAGCCCACGAATCGTTGCATTAACAACATTAATCGGATTATTACTACCAATACATTTTGCCAGTACATTATGTACACCAACAACGTCAAACACCGCACGCATTGGCCCACCAGCAATAACGCCGGTTCCTTCTGATGCAGGTTTCATAAATA
>JBGMQW010000145.1:3988-9079 GCA_048060815.1 Thiohalomonadales bacterium
CGCATTGGCCCACCAG
Organism: Thiohalomonadales bacterium; assembly: GCA_048060815.1. Lineage (GTDB taxonomy): Bacteria > Pseudomonadota > Gammaproteobacteria > UBA6429 > Thiohalophilaceae > CAYQUC01. The sequence goes on from JBGMQW010000145.1 coordinate 4,005, forward strand.
CAATAACGCCGGTTCCTTCTGATGCAGGTTTCATAAATACTTTTGCTGCACCATGTGATGATGTAATTGGATATTGTAAGGTTCCATCGGTTAAAGCAACTTGACGCATATTCTTACGCGCATTTTCCATTGCTTTCTGGATTGCAATCGGTACTTCACGTGCTTTTCCTTGACCAAAACCAACCTTTCCATTGCCATCACCGACCACGGTTAGGGCTGAAAAACCAAAGATACGACCACCTTTAACAACTTTTGCTACACGACGGACCGCTACTAATCGTTCTTGTAAGCCATCACTGGGACCTTTTTTCTCGAATGCTGCCATAATTAACCTTTAAAATTGTAATCCTGCTTCACGTGCAGCGTCAGCTAATGCTTTAACTCGACCATGATACTTAAATCCCGATCGATCAAATGCTACTGACTCGATACCTGCTGATTTAGCTTTTTCTGCAATTGTCTTTCCTACTAAAGCAGCTGCATCTTTATTTCCAGTTGCTTTAACAGAACTTTTAATATCTTTTTCTAACGTTGAAGCACTCACAATCACTTCAGCACCATTAGGCGCTATTAATTGAGCATAGATATGTCGCGGTGTACGAAATACAGATAAGCGATGAATACCTATTTCTTTAATCTTTGCTCTGGCTCGACGTGCTCTACGTATTCTTGAATCTTTTTTATTCATTTGTTAAACCTTACATTTCCGCTTTATTTCTTCCATTTATTATTTCTTCTTGGCTTCTTTACGAACAATATGTTCGTCAGAATACTTAACACCTTTACCTTTATAGGGTTCTGGTGGCCGGTAAGCACGAATATCAGCAGCAACCTGACCTACGACCTGTTTACTTATGCCTTTAACGACAACTTCAGTTTGACTAGGTGTTTCAATCGTTATTCCATCCGGAATTTGATAATCAACAGGATGAGAGAAACCCAGAGTCAGATTTAATATTTTACCTTGTGCTTGTGCACGATAACCAACACCAACTAATTCAAGTTTACGTTCAAAACCGTTGCTTACACCTTCTATCATATTGTTGACCAAAGATTTCGCAGTACCCGATTGCGCAACTGCCGATTTACCTGCTTGCACGGGAGTGAATTTCACAGCACTATCTTCTTGAGAAAGTTTTACAAACTCATGAACAGTATATTCTAAAGTTCCCTTGGAACCTTTCACGCTAACCAATTGACCCTTGATTGTTACATCAACACCTTTTGGTATGCTTAATGGTGTAAGTCTAGCCATGCTGTCTTAATCCTATAACCTTAATTTTATTTATATGTTTTAAATGCTATTCAACGAAACACAGTATTTCACCACCGAAACCTTGTTTTCGTGCGGCTCGATCGGTCATTAATCCTTTTGATGTCGATACAATAGCGATACCTAAACCACCCATCGCATTCGGAATTTCGTCTTTACCTTTATAAATACGAAGCCCGGGACGACTAACACGTTTAATCGTTTCAATAACAGGTGCACCCTGATAATATTTTAACGCAACAACAAGATCTTTCTTATTGTTTTCTTTATCTTCTATTTTATATCCTGTGATATAACCTTCATCTTCTAATACTTTTGCAATCGCCACTTTCATCGTTGATGAAGGCATTGATACTGTAACTTTTTTTGCAGATAGACCATTACGGATTCTCGTTAGCATATCTGAAATTGGATCGGTCATCATAATTCTAAATCTCCTAAAATCTACCAACTAGCCTTACGCAGACCAGGCACATCGCCACGCATGGTAGCTTCACGTAATTTATTTCGACATAAACCAAATTTTCTATATACCGCATGAGGTCGACCAGTGATACGACAACGGCGCTGAACACGTGAAGGACTCGCATTGCGCGGTAATTTTTGTAGTTTTACTTGTGCGGCTTGACGATCTTCGTAGCTAACATTCATATCGTGAATAATAGCTTTTAAAGCCGTACGTTTTTCAGCATATTGTTTAACTAATTTAATTCGTTTCTTTTCACGCTCTATCATGGATCGTTTAGCCATGTTATTTACCTTTATTGATTTTTTTAATTGGAAAGTTGAAAGCTTGTAAAAGCGCCCGACCTTCGTTATCAGTTTTAGCTGTTGTAGTGATAGTAATATCCATACCACGGATAGTATCAATTTTGTCATAATCGATTTCGGGGAATACAATTTGTTCTTTGATACCCATGCTGTAATTACCACGACCGTCAAATGATTTGCCGTTTAAACCACGGAAATCCCGAATTCGAGGTATCGCAATTGAAATCAGTCTGTCTAAAAACTCGAACATGCGCTCACGGCGTAAAGTTACCTTACAGCCAATCGGCCAACCATCACGAATTTTAAAACCTGCAATTGATTTACGCGCATTGCGTACAATTGCTTTTTGGCCTGCAATTTTTTCCATATCTGCAACAGCAAAAGTCATTACTTTTTTGTCGCTAACAGCAGCACCAACACCCATATTGAGTGTAATTTTAGTAATTCGAGGAACTTCCATAATACTTTTGTATTTGAATTTATCCTGAAGTTCTTTTACGACAGTGTCGCGGTAATAATTTTGCAAAGTAGACATTACTTAACCTAATTCTGACTATAATTTAATTTATTAATAATATTAAGCATCAAGTACTTCGCTATTTGATTTAAAATAACGTACTTTTTTGCCATCTTCTAAAACTTTAATACCAACACGATCAGCTTTACCCGTTGAAGGATTCGCCAAAGCAATATTAGAAATATGTATTGGCATTTCTTTTTCGATAATCCCACCAGGAGTACCATCATTCGGATTACCACGTTGATGTTTCTTGGCAATATTAACATTTTCAACAATGGCGCGGTTATTCTCACGATTAATGCTAACAATTGTTCCGGTTTTACCCTTATCTTTTCCAGTTATGACAATAACATCATCACCTTTCTTAATCTTTTGCATGACTTTTTACCTGTCTTATAACACTGCCAATCTATAATACTTCGGGTGCTAGCGAAATAATTTTCATAAACTTTTCATTACGTAACTCGCGGGTTACTGGTCCAAAGATACGAGTACCGATCGGTTGTAGCTGTGCATTCAACAATACTGCTGAATTACTGTCAAAACGTATAATGGAACCATCAGCGCGACGCACACCTTTTTTTGTTCTAACGACAACAGCATTATAAACGTCACCTTTTTTAACTTTTCCACGAGGAATAGCTTCTTTAATGCTAACTTTTATGATATCACCAATGCCTGCATAACGGCGTTTAGAGCCGCCTAAAACCTTAATACACTGAACTCGACGTGCGCCACTGTTATCCGCAACACTCAGGTTTGATTGCATCTGAATCATTTTTTATTCCAACCTTTATAAATAAATATCGATGTTTAGATAAAGACTAAACAATCGTTCCACGTTCGTTTATTTTGACCAGGCGCCATGTTTTGGACTTGGACAATGGACGACAAGCACTAATAGTAACGAGATCGCCTTGTTGACATTCATTTGCTTCATCATGAGCCATCAACTTGGTTGAACGTTTAATAATTTTACCATACCGAGGGTGTTTAACACGACGTTCAATTAACACCGTAATTGATTTATCCATCTTGTTACTGACTACACGCCCTGTTTCTGTACGTATTTCTTTTGTTGTTTCGTTTTCGCCCATTATGCATTACTCGCTTTTTGCTGCAACACAGTTTTTACCCGAGCAATATTTCGACGCACATTCTTGAATTGGTGCGGCTTTGACAATTGCTCAGAGCCTTGTTGCATACGTAAATTAAATTGCTCACGTAACAAATCAATCAGCTCTTTATTGAGTTCATCAACTGTCTTATCTCGTAATTCACTTGCTTTCATTACAATACCGTCCGCGATACAAATGAAGTTAAAATTGGTAATTTTGCTGCTGCTAATTTAAATGCCTCGCGCGCAATTTCTTCGCTAACACCTTCCATTTCATACAGCATACGGCCTGGTTGAACCTGGGCTACCCAATATTCAACATTACCCTTACCTTTACCCTGTCTGACTTCTAAAGGTTTTTTAGAAATCGGTTTATCTGGAAATAATCGAATCCAGATTTTTCCACCACGTTTAATATGACGCGTCATGGCACGCCGTGCAGCTTCAATTTGACGAGCTGTTACACGACCACGTGTTGTTGCTTTTAAACCATATTCACCAAAACTCACTTTACTACCACGAAAGGCTAAACCGCGATTGCGACCTTTCATTTGTTTTCTGAATTTTGTACGCTTTGGCTGCATCATAATAATTTACTCCTGATAACCTGGTTCGTTATATTTTGCTATTTAGCCGCAGCTTTTTTAGTTGCAGGTTTAGACTTGTTAGATTTAGCAGGTGTTTCTTCTACTGCTTCATTTGCTCCAACAACTTCACCTTTAAAAATCCATACTTTAACGCCGATAATACCGTAGGTAGTTAATGCTTCTGCAACACCATAATCGATGTCGGCACGCAATGTATGAAGCGGTACCCGACCTTCACGATACCATTCTGAACGCGCAATCTCTGCACCATTCAATCGACCACCAACATTAACTTTAACGCCCAATGCACCAAGACGCATTGAATTAGTCACAGCACGTTTCATAGCACGACGAAACATAATTCGACGCTCTAACTGCTGAGCGATACCTTCAGCTACTAACTGTGCATCCATCTCAGGTTTGCGTACTTCCTCAACATTAATATGAACATTTGTTATGCCCATCATTGATGAAACTTTATTTCGAAGCTTTTCGATATCCTCGCCTTTTTTCCCGATCACAATTCCTGGTCGAGCAGTATGAATAGTAATACTGGCATTGCCTGCCGTACGTTCTACTTGAATACGACTCACAGAAGCCTGATATAGCTTTTTCTTTAAATAAGCACGAACTGCAAGATCTTCATTAAGATAATTTGCATAATCACGTGTTTCTGCAAACCACTTCGATGTCCAGTCTTTAACAATGCCTAGTCGAATACCTATTGGATGTACTTTTTGACCCATAACCTGCTCGCTCTATTCCTACTTATCCGCAACTGTAACCGTAATATGGCTAGTTGGTTTT
>JBGMQW010000146.1:0-9043 GCA_048060815.1 Thiohalomonadales bacterium
ACGCTCGTATCCGTCGATGCCGATTAGGGTTAATTGGGCGGTGCTTTTGATGCTGGTGCTGATGTCGAAGAAGCGGTCGATTAGGGCTTCGATTTTAAACTGGAAGACGCCGGACAGGGATTCGGTGCCGGTGAGGGTGATGACAGTGAGTAATTCGCCATTCACTTTAAGGAAAAACTTGGCGATATTGAAGAGAATGGATTGTATGCTCATTGAGTAGTACTCCTTTACTTAGTCCTTAAGTCATTCCCTGTAAATCGAATTTTAGATTACACCCGTCAGTCTCGTTTATGCAATATGAGAAGACTATTTATAATGTTAAATTGTTTAAAAACCAAACATAATGGACAATAATTTTATGTTAAGAATAAAATTGTATATTACATAATAATTATTAATTTAATATTATCTTTTTAAATTTATTAAGTGAATTATATGGACATTACTCAAGATCGACAATTAATCGAAATTACCTTAAAACAGGATGAAACACTTAAAATAGGTGATACTGTATCCCTACATCTGAAACAAGTAATAGGGCAACGTGTAAATTTTGCCTGTTATGCTCCAAAAGAAATTAGTCTCTATCGGGCTGAAGTTGCAGAATTCATGAGAAATAAAAATAAATAACAATCATTGCTTAGTCTGTGCGTTTATTAAACAAACACTAAACTCCCCGCCCACTAAATTCTATTTCCGAGTGAATATTGTACAAATTCTAATTTGTATATCGACTAAAAGATTTGTAGAATAAATAGTCACTCGTCACACATTCTCTCAGTAATAAAGTAAAGGGACATACTATGAAAATCTTCATTCGAATTAATAAACTTTTTTTAATTTTAGTTATAGGTTCTTTGCTTATCTCATGTGGCGGGGGTGGTGGTGGCAATACTTTACCACCAGAGCCAACCATTATTCCAACAGGTTCAATATCAATTAATGCCCAACTTGGTCCTATAAAAAATGCTGATGTAATCGTTTATGACTATTCAAAAGGTATCATTTTAAATGAGAATATTCTATCTCAAGCAACTCAGATAACCGATAGCAATGGTAAATACACTATTGATATTCAAACTATCAGCACCCCTATTTTAGTCTGTGTGAGAAAGGGTAGCTACTCTGAAGAGGCGAGTGCTCTATCAAAAAAAATAGACGTATTACTAAATAGTGATTCATTGTGTGCTGTAATGAATTATGTATCTGGCGAGAAAATTAATACAAACATTACATTTTTTACTCATGTTGCATATGGATTAACTAACAACAAAATAAGCAATGGCGCAAAAGTGGTTGACGCAATAAATAGTGCAAACCAAACGATTAATAATTGGCTTGGAACTAAAATTGATATTTTAACGACTATTCCAAAACAAATAACTAATCCTAATAGCATTCCGGCAAGTATTAATAATCCTTTAACTGCTGAGCACCAATATGGTTTTGCTAATGCTGCCATTTCGCAATTAATGAAATGGGTTGCTAAGAAAAACAAAATTCCTGCATTTACTAACGTTACTTCAATTATTTTTGCGCAACGAGCGTTTGAAGACATTAGCGCTGATGGGATTTTAGATGGTAAAGCAGGTGTTAATCAATTGGCTATTGTTGAACCGATAACCGAAGACCTATACCGTCATAAATTAGCATTAAATATGCTAATCATGGCTGCGGCTCCTGAAAATAACTCGACTCTAACAGTTGACAATGTTTTTAGTTATGCGGAGAGTATTAATAATTATTCAGAACTATCTTTAAATCAAAATCCTACTACAGTTTTAACGAAAAGTAGCCCTATAATCAACGTTACTAACCCTAATCTTAATGACGTTATTTTTGGAAATGCTCTAATAAATCCTGCAAACAATACTCCATTTGACCCATTATCAAACGCTTTTGTGGCAGCAACCATTACTGATACTTCGGTAATTGATTCACTAACGATAACCATAAATAAATCTGATGGTTCTGTTCAAACCACATTACAGTCTAATGATTTAAATCAAGTAAAAATTCCGTTTGACTCAAAATTAATTCCGGACGGAAATTACATTATCAATGTTACTGCTACTAATATTATAGGAAAAACAACTTCGTTTGCTCCAATTAATATATCAGTTGGTAATACTTTAATTTCAGCGATTATCAACTCACCAAAACCTGATTCAGCTAATGGTGGCGCAGCTATTATTGTGTCTGGCATTGTAACTGAACCTGCTAATACACCTCTAAAGTTAATTGAACTAAAATTAGATGGTAAGATATTACCATTAGATCAGGCTATTGATCTGACTAGTACTACAAATTTAATCAAAGCTACTATTAATAGCACAAACCTACCTGGATTATCAGATGGACCACATTCTCTGGATCTTACTGTCGTTAGTACAATCGCTAGTAGAGGACAAACTTCAGATAACGTGATATTTAATATTGATAATTTAAAACCAATAATATCAAGCCCTGCAATATCTCCTCTTAATAATCAAAACCTACCAATATTTGCAAATGCGAGTACTGTAAATGTTCAGTACACGATCAGTGATCCAATAGAGAAAATATCTGGCTATAGTAGTGGTTTAAATTATGCAGAGTTATTAATTAGTGGCTCTATAGTTGGTGCTAGGCTTATTAACCTGACACAAAATTTAACAGTAAAGTTTAACCCTCTTTCCACAAATGGTGGGAATAGAAACTACATTGAGGGTTGGCATGACATGGTAATGAATGCTTATGATAATACAGGAAATAAAATACAAAACTCTACAATCATAGGTATTGATAGCAACGTGCCACAAATATCATTAAATTCAAGCTCAGTAAAAAATAACAATTGGGTAAAAAATATTAATATTGACGGTATTGCTGTTGATTCACCGGGTACAGGAATTTCTAAAGTTGATATTCTTTTAGATCAAATACAAATACCAATTTCTACTACAAATGGTCCTAGTAACGTTTTAACACTGCCAATAAGTGAGAGGTTACCATCTTTAACATTTACTCATTTTATTAAAACAAGTGATCCAAATAGTAGTATCGTAGATGGTTCACATGTTATTAAAATAAAAGCTACTGATTATGGTGGTAATTTTTCTGATCAGGTATTAAATGTATATGTCGATAACCTGAATCCAACTATAAGCTTAATTTCGGGGGCAACAGATCCAAGCTTAAAACCATATCAAATTTCATACGACACAAATACAGGTGATAATACACCTAAATTTGGAAATCATATCGCTAAATGCTTTATAAACACAACATCATCAGACCCGGGTTATGCAACATTAGTCAAGACAGGAAGTGGTTTATTCAAACAAGAGATTTACGTAGCTGATGGCACAAATAATATTCCAAACCAACCAACTACAACTAAACTTTTTACGCAGAAAAATTCTGAAACTTTATCAACTCCTGCAACAGTTGATGGAATATATTCTTATAATAGACCTTTCTCAACATCACGGACTGTTGTCATAAAAACCTATGATCAAACATCAAATAATATAAACAAGGCAACTTCTGGAGAAAATATAAATACGATGTATGCTTGTCTTAATGTCGATATGGCCGTTGTTCTAAATTCAAACCCTGCAAATAGTAGATTTTGTGCACTTGCAATCGGAATACCGTGTTACCGTTATTATGATTATACCCCGACTTGTTCCTTCACACCTGTTCCTAAATTAGGCTCTTGTAAATTGTAAATTGTAAATTATGTCATAAAATTAAAAATACCGTAAGCGCATAATTACCACCGTAAAGACTATACTAATTTCACTAATATTGGAGTCAAAATTCCATGGCAGCATAACTTCAATTTGTTCAACAGATGAAGCACAGGGTAAATGCGTAAACACAAATCTCAGATAAGCATAAGGCTCTCAAGCCCATTGGCTTTAGCTGTTTCGATTAATTAGTAGAGGACTGCACGCCTTTGATACTTTGACTAAAGAGCCAGTGTTTGCGACCGACCACAAAAGGTCGAATCGCATTTTCGGCTAAATTATTATCGATGCGATAACGACCATCATCGACATACCGAATGAGTTTAGGCCATTCATTATTGAGATAGATTAAAATGTTGTTTTAGGCGGTACGAGTGGTAACACGTCATCCAACCAAGTCCGACACTGATTCAAAATAGGAATGGCTAATGCTTGTCGTGTTTTAAAACGCTCATCGACCGATTCAGACTTTACGGATTTTTCTATTTTATACAATATTTGAATAAAGTTAAGCGCCCGTTGTGCTTTGCCGATTTTTTTAGTTTTATTTTTCCCTTGCGCTTTAATCACCTCAGTAAATTTACGTCGTGCATGTGTAAGGCAACCCAAATGAATTAAATTATTTTCTGTCACCACTGCAGTGTATCCGGCATAACCATCGGTTTGCAGTGCGCCATGATATCCATCGAGTAAATGTAGCGGTACCGCTTGACTGGGATTATAATCAAAAAGAATCACCGGTTTGTCCGGTGGTCCACCGCGTTGCACCCACAGATAAGATTTTGATTGTGGCTTTTTATCAGGCTCATCTAACACTTGTACAGTGGTTTCATCCATATAAATAATATCCGCCGATAATAAATAATCGCTGAATAAATTTATTAATGATTGAATGAGGATCCCACAGTGAATCATCCAATTCGCCATCGTCGCACGCGAGAGTTCAACAGCAATACGTTGCACTATGGTCTCTTGTCGATATAACGATAACCCATCCTGACATTTAGAAACGCCAATATGGGCCAGCAAGCCGGGTGATGCTATACTTTTAGGAATAGGTTGATTTGGGAGAGGCGTATTTTTTTCTAACGTGTCGAATGACTTGAATTGTGGCGGGAATGATATCGAGTTGTTCGGATATCACGTCACCAATTTCAATCAACAGTTTACCACCAGCATCACAGACACGTTCTGACTCACTAAGTTCATGCACCACATCAATACGAGGTAAGGTATCGGGTAATCCTTTGCGACCGGTTTTCTTGACTCGTGAGTGTTCGACTACGGTCGTTATTTCTGTGTTACGCTCATCCAATAACGCATCGTCTGAGTCTACTTCGGCTTCATCAAATAAACGTAATTGATCGGTGCTAATTTTCTCGCTACTCGTAGCATAACGTTTTGCTAGTGCAAGGTTGAGTTGTTCTTGCAGGGTAAGGACTTGTGTTTCAAGTTACTCATTTCGTGCTTGTTGTTGTAGTAACAGTTTCTTTAACGTATCAACATCATCTGGTAATGGCGGTGTTTTTATCATGCTGGTATTTTACCAGCATGATAACGATAATGTGATCGAAGTTTTCGATCGGGTTATAGAAGGGTTTGATAATTTAACGGGGTATGGGCTTGCATTTTGGTAATGTCATAGCCTTCGAGTAACCAATGCAATTGTGTTTCGTCGAGTTCGATTGTGTCGAAGCTCATCTTTCGTGGCCATTTGAACTTTTCTTGTTCCAACCGTTTGTACCAGAACGCAAATCCAGTTTTGTCCCAGCACAACAGTTTAAGCTTTTCTTTTATTACAAAATACAAACAGCGCGCCACTCAGTGCTGATAAACTCATGTCATTTTCGACGATAATTGACAATCCATTTATCGATTTTCTAAAGTCAACTGGGGCGCGGTGTAGGTACACCGTGGTGATATTAGTGAACATGTTCACTTCGTTAAGCCTGCAGATACTCAATCAATTCTGATAACCAACTCACTGGTACTGTAACGGGAATTTTGAGTCATATTTTATCAAAATGTAACTCCAATAACAGTGGCGAGGTTTGTGATGTGAATGTCATGGGGTCAAAGGATGGTGGCATAGTTGTTTTGGTTTCTGTTGATAATTGCTTTTTACGTTTTGAAAATGGGTTCGTTTGATCATAATAGTTTCCTTGGTTGATAAAACAACCAAGGTAAATCAGTTGGTTAGGTTCTGATAGGTTGTGGTTTATTTTGCGGTTACAAACATATTTATAACTTAAAACTATATTTTCTTTTGCTTTCTCAATACAAAGAGGTAAGAGGGCTCACGGTTTGTGTCGTCGTAATAAGGGACACAAATGAGGATGATTTTTTCTGAGGTTAATAATTCTTTGCACAGTAAGGAAAATCATGGGGTTAGAATTTGCTAGGTATTTATTATTTCACGGATACATTTAGTGTGAAGATTTCATTATTTTATATTCATTGTTTAATTCAATGTATTTTATAAATTTTGATGACTTAATTTGATTTTTAATTTTATCTAAACCTAAATCTGGCTGTACTTCAACAAGATACTTATTTTTTGTTAACTTTGAAAGTATTTTAATATTATATTTTGACAAATATTTTTTCATTTCTTCATCATTAAAAGTCGACTCAATATGGATTAAATACTCATTCATATTGTTATAAGTTTTTGATGTTACTGTTTTATTAATAATCAGTCCATCAGCCAAAGCTGTGCCACTATTAGTTACATCTGGAGATTGAGAACAACTAAAGCTTGATACACTAATTAATGTTAATAATATATATTTCATTAATTTTTCACAAATGAACCCGTTAACCCCATCGGTTTGGTTATATAGGTTAAGGATCCAAAAGCATTAATTGTTTTACCAGTCACAGTTTTACCAGCCAATGCAGAAATACTATCACCACCATTTAGTACAGCTTTAATAACATCTTTGTAGTCATAGTCTGGATTGTAAGAACTAACTAATGCAACTAAACCTGCGACATGCGGTGCAGCCATTGATGTTCCAGAAATTGTGTTGTATACATTATTATTGAATTTAGATGCCTCTATCAAAATTCCCACCACATCAATTCCTTTACCAACACTTCCATTTCCATCAGCCAATAAATTAACACCCACAGAACATGTATTATTTGAACAGATTTTTGGTATCTCAGTCTCAAAAATTGCTAATCCTGATTTTTTGTTAATACTAGTTTTTGTCGTTGGAATAACATTTCCTACATCATAAACATTAAAAACAAAATCACCATCGGGACTAAAAGGTAAATCAATAAATTCCGCCGTAATTACTTTTAATGCATCAGCAACAGGAAAATTTATTACCTGATATAAAGTTGAATTTGCATTAGTACCATAATTTATTCCAAACCCACTTGGATCACTTAGCAATGTTAAAGTGATTGGACCCGTCTGCGTTTGAAATACTTGATTAGATATTTTCCAAGGCATATTAGCTGGATCATAACTCCATCCTGAAAAAGGAATTGGAGTTTGAGCTAGTGCCCCTTGATTAAATATTTCTGTAGTTGTTATTGGCCAGTCACTAATAATATCTGTTCCTGGTGCTCCAATATCCACAGTAGTGATACCAAAATTTGAAAATGTAGAGATATTATAATCTCTGTCTACAGAAGCGACGCAAATAATATTGTCAAGAGTATCATTTGGATTCTCAACACCAGCAGTACTTGCAAATTTATAGTTACAGGGATATGACGGTGTAGCAAGTGCATCATTATCAGTAGTATCATTTCCTGCTGCTATAGTAAGGATAACACCTTTATTTCTTGCTTCTGTAATCATATCTTGGTTAGCTTTGGATCTGCTACTGCCACCAAAACTCATGTTTATAATTTTAGCTCCATTCTTAATGGCATATTCAATACCTGCAACTATTCTTGCTTCAGTTAGTCCATTCCCAGCAGCATCACCAATTCGAAGTGCCATAAGTGATGCCTTCCAACAAACACCCACTGTCCCTATATTAGCATTATTTGGCTCAGCAGCTATCGTACCTGCTAAATGTGTCCCATGCCCATTTGTATCAAGAGGACTATTGTCATTCTCGATAAAATCCCAGCCATTGAAGTCATCAATTTTACCATTACCATCATCATCAACATTCGGAACACCATTAACTTCTGCAACATTAACCCACATATTATTGACTAGATCTTGATGTAAATAATTAACTCCTGTATCAAGTACAGCTACAATTATATTATTTTGTGAACAGTCGCTATTTATACTCCATGCTTTTTCTGCATCAATATCATTAGAGGGTGTGATGCTATTATTTAATGCCCATTGTTTTGAGTAGTGAATATCAGTAGGTGGTGGCGTAACTGCTGATATTTTATACACATAATTTGGTTGAGCATAAAGAACGTTTGGATCAGAATTATATGTAGCAATTATATCTTCAATTTTTTCAACATTTGTAAATTTAATAGTCTGATATTGTGATTTACTAATGTTTAAATCTAACCTATGCCCCATAGAATGAGCCATATTCACTATGGTCTGTTCATTAGTATTTTTTCGAAATTTCACAATAACTTCATTTGCAACATACTCGTTCTTTTTTAAACTCAGATTCGAAATAATTGAATTTTGGGAAATATTTTTCACCTTATATTGTGCTGAAACATTTAAACTAATCAATAATACTGATGTAAAAACAGAAGCTGTAATTAATATTTTTTTCATTTTCATTCCATGCTAGAGTTATTGGATCACTAAAGAAAATTCATCTGATAAGCCACTTGTACTACCAGTAGGTGGATTCAATGCTGAATAAGCTTGTACTGCAAAATAGTATTTCCCAGTGGTCTTAATATTTATGTTTGCTGTTACAGGAGTTGTTTTTGTAACTTGGCTATAGGGTACGTCAACAAAGCTATTAGTAGTTGTTACTGGTGTCGATGATGAATAATAAACTCTGTAACCACCATTTACTGAATTAACTGCAATCTCACGATTTTTAACCCAATTAATCGAGGCTGTAGCATTTACTGCAACTGGATTCGGTGTAGTTGTATTACTTGTAGTACTTTCTTCGCTTGTACATGAAATTAATGAGAATATGAATGAAATAACAAATAATTCAAACTTCCATAAAAATTTATTTTGCTTATGTAACATAAAATTTCCTTAGCTAAATATTGTTCAACAATAACTCTATTTGAAAACAATATTATTAGATTCAATACACAAAGATGAGAACATTAATGAAGAGGGGGAATCACATTAATTTTAATTTCATCCATGAAACATTACTGAGCGATACAAC
>JBGMQW010000147.1:0-9031 GCA_048060815.1 Thiohalomonadales bacterium
CGTTTAAAACCCAATTTCTGATAAAATAATTCTTTACCGGGAACAGTATACAAAATAATTTTTGTATGTCCTTCAGATAATTCAACAAGTTTCGTTACCAGAGATTTACCAATACCGGAACCTTGAAAATTAGGTAGTACTGCTATATCGCAAATGTATGAGCAATCAGCACCATCGGCTAAAGCTCTTCCAACCCCGACTAAAACATCTGACTCATAAATAAAACATTTATAACGACTATTCGAAAATACTTCTTTTAAATCTTTCGGGGACTTATCACCAAGCGGTGCAATTTTATACAAGTTAGATAATTCAACCCAATTAATATTTTCCAGTGTATATATCCATTCAAATTGCACTATTTTCTCCCTGACTAAAAGCAATCTATTTATATATTCATTATAGATTGTAATTTTGGTTTAAGGAATCACTTAAAAGTAGTGCTATGTAAAATAAATCGAAAATATATCAAGTCTGACACTATATAATTTTAGCGGGCTCTTTTTAAACTGTTGCGTTCAAAATCTCGTTCGGTGAAACCATTGGCAAATTTGTAATTACTGAAGGTTAATTCAGTAGTTTTACCATTTTGGTGATTTTCCATTTGTTGATTATTAGCACGCCAATATTTTCCGAGGTACTGTTTGTAGTTTTCAAACGTCAGGGTTTTTAATAAATCATTTTTACGATCATAATATTCAATTCGTAGAGGTATGTAACGTTTCTTATCAATCCAAACAATTTGTCTGGTATAACCCGAGTTTTTATATAATGGGTGATTCTCTACAACCAGGACCTCATAATTGATATTATTTAATACTACTTTGTCATCTCTTAAATATTTATAAGTGTACTTTTCTACTTCAAACGAAGTTAAATCTTCAAATGCAAATTGGCTACCCATGAATGGCCCGGATTTATTTGCCGATGAAATTCGTTTTACTCGTTTTAATGCAGGTAAAAATAACCATTGATCATCTGCTTTTGTCGCATGAGAAAAAGATAGAAAAGCGGTTCCTTTAACGTCACGAGGATTATCAAAGATAGTCAAGCCCTTATCGCCATCACCAATAATTTCCAGATTCTTAATACGTATGGCTCGATTACTTTCCTCACCTTGTCTATTGCGTAAAATCATTTCCATACTTGCGCTAGAGTCTCCCCAACCTTGATCAAAACTATCGACTAATTTTGCAATCTGAAGACCTTTTTGTTCTGCTGTTTCAGCAAAACTATTTCCTATAGAAAATAAAGCAATAAAAAATAATAATAATATTTTAATTTTCATAATCGTTCACCTAAAAATGTATTTTAATTAACTTCAGTTACTGTATTTGTTGAAATTTCGGATACTTCTTTTTTCCGTGCATCAATTTTCAACAACAAAGCCGGTAATAACAGGAAGTCTGCTAATAATGCAAATGCGATAACAATCGACGTTAATAGACCCATATCAGAATTTAATTTAAAGAGTGATAACGTTAAAATCATAAAACCGGAGATTAACACAGCTGATGTAACCCATAATGCTGTACCAACAGTTGAAAAGGCATAACGTACAGCTTGTTCAGCATCAAGATTTTTTTCACGACGCGCACGTAGGTATTTACTTAAAAAATGCACTGTATCATCGACCACAATACCCAGGGTCATCCCGGTGACAATTGATAAACCAACATTAATTTCACTAACCAACAACCCCCATAAACCAAAGCCCATAATTGCAGGAACTAAATTAGGAACCAGGCTGATAATTCCGGTTTTAAATGACCGAAGTGCAAATATTAAAATAAATGAAATTAACACCAACGCAACGGTTGTACCAATAATCATGCTCTTGATATTTCGTTTACCGATGTGAGCAAACATAATAGTGGTACTGGAACCATCACTCTGTATCTCGGGAGCATTTTGTTTTAACCAGTTTTGTGCTCGTTGTTCAAGCGCCAGAATTTCCGTGGTGTTGATATTTTTAATGGTGACACTCATACGGGTGGCAGACTTGTCAACATTAATCTGGTTATTTAAATCCAGCCCATAAGGAAGGGATAATTCATAGAGTAATAAGTATTGCGCCGATAAATTTCGTTCATCGGGCAAAACATAGAACGACTCTGAATCGCCGTGCATATTTTTATTCAGCCGTTTCATAGTATCAGTCAGTGTGTTTACATGAATAACTTCAGGTTGTTCGCGATACCAGTTGGCAAAATTTTCCAGATTATTTAAAAACTCCGGTGTTGATATAGCACTTGTTTCTTTGGCGTCAACTGAGTAATCAATACGGTACATGCCTCCCAGGTTGTCTGATACAAAATCTGATGCAGCACGAAATGGAATACTTTTATCAAAATATTCGACAAAATTTTCACCGAGATTATTACGGGGAAGAAATATGCCGAGTGATACGACCACCAGGCTCATGCTGACCAATAATCTTGTGCGACGACGAATCACAAATTCCGCTAAACGTAACATTTTTGAATTATCATCTAAATTTTGTTTCGGTACACGTACTGGTAAAATCGCCATTAATGCCGGTAAAAATGTAATGGACAATAAAAATGAAGTCGCCATACCCACCGACACAATATTGCCTAAATCATGAAATGGTGGAGATTCACTAAAGTTCATTGCTAAAAACCCAATCACGGTCGATAAACTGGTCAGAAAAACCGGTTGCATGTTTACCCGCAAACTTTCAACAATGGCATCACGTTTTTCCATACCGTGCCGCATGGCATGAAACATACTCACTAAAATATGGATCGCATTGGCGACCGCGAGCGTCATAATAATTGTCGGTGCAACCGAGCTTGGTGGCGTCAATTTAATTCCGGCCCACCCTGAAAAACCCATACCAACCATAATTGAAAAAATGATTATCCAGAGTGTACTAAAAGTACTGGTCCAGCTGCGTAAAAATATCCCAACGGCGATCAGCACAACTAAAAATGTTAACGGTACAAGTGTTGCCATGTCCTTCATCGACGCAGAGAAAAAAGCATCATTGAGTAACACAATGCCTGTCATATAAACATCGATTTCAGGATATTCTTTTTTAATTTGTTCAGCGATTTTATTGACGGCATCAGTGATTTTTGGCATTTCAGTTTCAGGGCTGATACCTGGTAATTGCACAGTAATATTGATGCCGGTAACATGACCTTCCGGAGAAATTAATTTGTTGACTAATAGGGGTTCATTCAGCGCAACTTGTTGGATACTGTTAATATCCTGTTGGGTTAATAACCTTGCTCCTTGATAAAGATCCTGCACAATAAGTTCATCACCATTTGCATGGCTGTATTGAAAATTACTGATTGAATCCACACGCGAGGAATACGGTACCTGCCACCCCATTTTAGTAATACGTTCCACCGCTTCCAATGTTTGGTAATTAAATACCGAGCCACTTTTGGGGGCCAATACAATCAACACATTATCATCTTTGGTATAAGTGTTTTCTAATTTTTCAAATGCGAGCATTTGCGGATTATCGTCACTGAAAAATACATGATAATCCCCCGTAAAACCTGCATTGCGCATACCACTTGTTATAGCAGTAACAATTAGCAGTGTTAATACAATCACGGTCCAACGATTTCGAACTATCCATCGCGCATACATCGTTGTACGATTATCTGTATTTAAATTTTCAGATGACATTTAATAACTCCTTTTCGTATCTCATTTTATATCGATAAAAAATTATTCTTTCCAATTAGGCGGGTAAGTATTGTCATAACCCGGTATTGATTCGATACGTGAAATCCATTTTGAAATATTTGGATAAAACGTATCCAGATTTTTAAATTTTAGATCCAGCGACTCTGCCGCTGGTAAAACCATGGATCGGGATAATGCCAGTACAAAAGGGAACAGCATAATGTCTGCCGCTGATAATGTACTACCTGCTACATAATCAGATTTTCCTAATTGCGTTTCGAGTATTTTAAATTCTGTCTCGACTTCTAAAACAGAGTCTTTTATTAAACTCATTTTTTCCGAGACTGTATTCTGGAATATTGGTCTTACGATGCCCGCTATTGATTCACAGACATAATTCTGAAACTCAAATACACGTTGCCATATCATACCAGTCTCATAAGCTGTGGTTCCAAACAATGGTGTATCAGAATGTTTCATATCGAGATATGCCAAAATTGCAATCGATTCATAGATAGAAACATCACCATCTTTAAGTACCGGTAGCTTACCGCGTGGATTCATTGCCAGCATTTCAGGTGATTCATGTTCCTGTTTGGAGAATTCCAGTAACTTTGAAACATACTTAAGTCCTTTAATTTCAAGTGCTAACATAGCTCGCCATGAGTTCGGACTACCGGCACCCCAATATAATTCATAAGCCATTTAATTCTCCTTAATTAATGTTAATAAATACTTAACAGAACATAGTAAACTTGTGAACTAAGTGTAATCCACGCATTTATGCAATGTAAGTCTTGATTTCTGCAAAACATTGATGCAATAATGCACCACATGGACTGGGACAATTTAAGATTCTTTCTGGCTGTCGCACGCAAAGGTTCAATTCGTGCAGCAGCAGAGACATTAGGCGTTAATCACTCAACGGTTACGCGGCGTATATCTGCTTTTGAAAAAAAGTTAGGTGTCCGTTTATTTGAGCGATTGCCCAATGGTTATATGCTGACCCCAACCGGGGAAGAAATGTTGAAGTCTGCACAGCACGTCGAAGAAGAAATTATAAAACTCGATCGCCAGGTCATTGGTCGTGATGCACAGCTCAATGGAACATTACGGGTAACCATGCCAACTGCATTAGCAACCCATTTGATCATGCCGGATATTTCAGCTTTTACAAAAATGTATCCTAATATTCAATTAGAATTAGCCTTTTCAAGCGAAGAATTTAATCTACGAAAGCGAGAGGCCGATGTTGCCATTCGACTAACACCAAACCCACCTGATTATCTTGTTGGTCGTCAAATATTGCAACCGGCCAAAGGTGTTTATGCTTCCCATGACTATCTTAAAAATAATAACCCGCAATTACATCCAGATAAATTACAATGGATTGGATGGGAGAACGTGTCACAACCACAATGGAATTCAATAAGTTTATATTCATCATCACCCATAATACATATCGCTGATGATCTTGTAGCACAACTTGAAGCGGTCAAAGCCGGCATGGGTCTTGCGATGTTACCCTGTTTTATTGCAGACACAGTTCCTTCATTGGAGCGACTTGAATTTTTTTCAAATAACGGAACCTGTGGCGCATTATGGATATTAACCCACGAAGATCTACGTGCCACTGGTCGAGTACGCGCTTTTATAGACTTTATGCTTAATGCATTTGAGATTCATCGTGATTTACTTGAAGGACGTTGTTATGTTCCTGCACCAAAAATTGTTTCATCAATAGCATTATAAAAAATATTTCTTTACTCTTGTATTTATGCAAACCCACTATGCAAAAATGCAATCAATCTTTATGATGAATTCCAGATATTCATATTTTAATAGCATTAATTAATTTTAAGGCTAATAACAAAAAGTTGTGTTAACCTGAAATTATTATGCAGCCAATTGTTTCTATCACTAATTTATCAAAAACTTACGCCGGTGGTTTTCAGGCGCTTAAAGAAATAAACCTTGATATTTTTCCTGGTGAAATTCTTGCATTGCTTGGACCTAACGGCGCTGGTAAAACCACATTGATTTCTACAATTTGTGGCATCGTTAGTCCTGGCTCAGGTTCTATTAAAGTCTCCGGTTTTGATATTATTACTGATTATCGTAAAACACGCTCGTTAATAGGTCTAGTGCCACAAGAACTGACCCTGGCTGCTTTTGATACTGTCTGGAATACCATATCTTTTAGTCGAGGTTTGTTTGGTAAAAAACCGGATAAATTATTTCTTGAACAATTACTTAAAGACTTGTCACTGTGGGATAAAAAAGATGCCCTGTTAATGACATTGTCTGGTGGTATGAAACGGCGGGTATTAATTGCCAAAGCGTTATCACACGAACCTTCCATTTTATTTTTGGATGAACCCACGGCAGGTGTCGATGTTACTTTACGTAAAGATATGTGGGCTATCGTTGAAAAATTACGCCAATCCGGTGTCACAATTATTTTAACCACACATTATATTGAAGAGGCTGAAGAAATTGCAGATCGTGTAGGTGTCATTAATCATGGTGAATTATTGTTAGTTGAAGATAAACAGGCGTTAATGCACAAACTCGGAAAACGACAATTAAGTATTCATCTTGAGCAAGCCATTAATAAACTTCCAGAAACTTTATCACACTGGGATTTGGATTTATCAGATGAAGGGAAAACACTCACATATACCTATGATTCAAATAATCCTCAATCAAAAATTGCTGATTTATTTCGTGTAATAGGTGAGACAGATTTATTATTAAAAGACATTAATACCTCGCAAAGTTCCCTGGAAGATATATTTATTGATATAGTGAATACAAAATAATGAATTTCTACGCAATAAGAATTATTTACAAATATGAAATGCTCCGAACCTGGAATACCATTTTACAAAGTATTGCATCGCCGGTTATTTCTACTATATTATATTTTGTTGTATTTGGTTCGGCCATTGGCTCACGTATCGAACAAGTCGAAGGCGTAAGCTATGGCTTATTCATCGTCCCGGGTTTATTGATGCTGGCTTTATTAACTCAGAGTATTTCCAATGCATCATTTGGTATATTTTTCCCTAAATTCATGGGGACTATATACGAAGTAATGTCGGCACCAATTTCATTTATCGAAATCCTGTTCGGTTACGTAGGTGCGGCAGCCACGAAGTCATTTATTATCGGTTTAATTATTTTAGCGACAGCAGGTTTTTTTGTAGAACTTGAGATAGCGCACCCGGTCTGGATGCTGGCCTTTTTGGTGTTAACCTGTATTTCATTTAGTTTATTTGGTTTCATTATCGGATTATGGGCAGATAACTTTGAGAAGTTACAATTAATACCGTTGTTGATCATTACACCATTGGTTTTCCTCGGTGGCAGTTTTTATACTATCGATATGTTGCCCCCAGCCTGGCAAACCGTTTCATTATTTAATCCTGTAGTTTATTTGATTAGTGGTTTTCGCTGGAGTTTTTTTGAAGTTTCTGATGTGAGCGTTGAACTCAGTTTGTTTATAGTCCTTTTATTCCTGATTGCCTGCCTTGTTCTTGTTTGGTGGATGTTTAAGACGGGTTATCGGATAAAGCAATAATACATATTTTAAAAGTCAAAACATTTTAACCGACAAGACGCAGAGAACGCCAAGGAAAATTAAGAGCGTTTATTTTTTAAAGGTTTTGATCTTGGTTTTTAAATCTGAGCTGCGTATTAGAAATAAAGATATCTATGACGATTTTGTAACTCGTTATTTATAGTCACCATTTTAGTTTATCGCTTGGCTGAGTATAATTCCTCCCCAGACCAAATTACGCGAAGCTGGACCTTCTTTAATTTCAGATGTTTGGCTTCGAACAAAATAACTTGCTCGAAAACCATTACTAAATTGTTTGGTAATACCAATCCAGAGTTCAGCTGTTATTCTGTTTAATTCATCCCGGTTGTAAGTTACAACGCTATCTCGAAATTGTCCTTCAAGAAAGGCATTGTAGGCACGTAAACGAAAATTTAAGCCACCCCAAAAGTAAAACTCACTTGCGTTATTCCTGGATGTTGAAACTGCATTTGCAGATTTTTCAGTATATTCCTCTAACTCCGGATTAAATGACCACCACGGTGAATTTAATTGACCCGCACGAAAACTAAGTCCCCAGAGGACATCAGTAAGATAACCAACATTGAGTTTTGCAGTATCCGTTAGTTCAAAGTCGATATAGTTATTATTATAATCACTCGCAAGAATAGTTTGTTTTGCTACGCTGTAACGGAATGTTAGTTCGCCACCTGCGGATATTTGATTGTCCCAGCCTTCAACCGGAGCTGCACCAACAAGATCATGAAGTGAATTTTGTAAATCACCGGCAATTTTTAACCCCAGGAACCCCAGAGTAAAACTTGTTGTTAATGCCGACTTTTTAATAATATTTATCTGTGAACGGTTATTCGACATATAAATCAAACTGGCATAAGGTAGTTCATTGGGAAGTGGTAAACTGACTTCGGTTGAATCTGGAGTAAACACCGTTAGCCCGGCTTCAATACTACTCAGTTGAGCCAGATTATTATTCGACATTCCAAACAAATTATCAATAAAACCTAAAACAGGGTCAAGTGATAAAGCAGATTCAACAACACCTGCACCGGTTAACGATAAAGAAAAACCACCGGAATAACCCTGATCCTTATTGTTTCCTGCCAGGCCATCATTATCAAAATAAATTGACCAACCGGTTATTCCTTTATTATTTTTTGAATTAGTTTCAGGTTGATAGCGTGGTATTTTTTCTGTCTCTAATAATGCAATATCATTTGAACTAACCGTGCTTGCAATAACAGTATTAAATCCTGAAGTAGTCAAAAAAATCATTATCACAAACTTTCGAAAATGAATGTTACGGCTAAACCCGAAAAAATCAAACTTGTGTTTTATAAATACGTCCATAACAAAATACCCTTAAATACCTGTCCAATAAACGTATCGGAAAGGCGACTACATTAAGTTTGTTATGGTGGTGCAAATAAATGCTACAAGTGACATTTTTTGCAATATTAAAATGCAAAATTGCACCGAATGATTTAATTTATACAGAAATACTAATTAAAAGGTTATTACATGTTTGTTACAACTAGCTACAAGATTAATCGAGGACTTGAATTATCATAAGATTCTGAACGTTACGTAAAATTTCTTAAAACTTATACTAAATAACCTGAACTCGGGATAAGCTAATCGCGATATTATAAACCTGATATATACAATGAAAAATAAAATTCAGTGTTTACGTTCAAGTTATTTTTAATTCGCCGGCTATGAAAGGAGTGGAGCCTATTCAAGACACGCAAAAGAGTGCCATCCCTGGCTTGCTCGGGTGCC
>JBGMQW010000148.1:0-8959 GCA_048060815.1 Thiohalomonadales bacterium
ACTGTGAAAAATGGTAAATTTAGTTGCAATTATGATGAAATCTGACAATCGATTTTTTCACACAATTGACATCAATATTGTGCTAACTTATAACTGAAACGTAAAAAACTGAGATTCGTATAAACAGATTAGTAGTTTAAATTCGGCCACGAAATTGGGATAACCCTATCAAGACACGCAAAAGATCGCCATCCATGGCGCGCTCGGGTGCCGCGTCCTGCGGCACACGGTCTTGATAGGGTTATCCCAATTCCATGTCCTCACTTTCGTTGTTTATAAAGTCGACTTTGCTTTCTTAATTTCTCATACGCAGCTCAGGCTAATAAAGCAAAAAACAAGTTTCTGTATAAATTATATCCTTGCCGTTATTTGTGTCTTGGCAGCTAAAGAAAATTATAATCATGACAATTACTAGAACCATTGCAATAGTTGAAGATGAACCGGCAATACGCGATAACTACGCTGAAGTTTTCAGGACTCAGGGTTATCAAGTCGATCTATTTGAAACTCGAAAAGATGCATTTACAGCATTTACACAAAAATTACCAGATCTGGTTTTACTCGATATTGGACTTAAAAATGATATAGATGGTGGTTTTGAATTATGTCGAAATCTCAGACAATTATCCGATACGCTACCAATAATATTTTTAACCGCCAGAGATAGTGATTTAGATACTATTTCGGGACTACGACTTGGTGCTGACGATTATCTTACTAAAGACATATCTATAGAAAATATCTGCGCGCGAATTTCTGCATTTTTCCGCCGACTGGATTTATCGCAACAAAAAAACGAACCCGAAAGTGAACTTAAAAGTGGCGCACTGATTTTGAACAAAAATCGTTTTACAATACAATGGCAAGAACACTATATTGATTTAACATTAACCGAATTCTGGCTAATTTATACTTTAGTGTTACACCCGGGACATGTTAAAAATCGAAATCAATTAATGGATGAGGCAAAGATATACGTCGATGACGCAACCATTACCTCACATATCAAACGCATACGTAATAAATTTTTGGCCATTGATAAAGATTTTAATTGTATCGACACGGTATACGGCATCGGATATCGATGGAATGAACAAAAATTCTGATTTTTTTCTTGCTTTATGAAATTAAGTATTCGTAAAAAACTATTATTATCTTCATTGTTATTACTATTTATTCCCTGGATAGGATATCAATCTATTCAGAATATTGAAAATGATCTGCGAAATGATCAAGAGAATCAATTATTAAGTCGCGCTAATCTGGTTTCCATTGTTTTAGAAGAACAAGCAGATTTATTTTTAAATGATAAAACATTCTTTTCTCCGGAAAATATCAATCATGTTTATGTGCGACAATTACATTCCGTAATCCAGCTAGATGGATATACCAATGACTGGGCTATTTATAATAACCGGTTTCGCATGTTTAAAAATAATAATAATATTAAAAATAATTTAATCGAAAGCAGTTTATTTTTTGAACATCAAGTCGGAAGTTATAAACGATATCTCTATGCCATATTTAAAGTAACGGATGACAAGATAGTCTATCGACGTCCAGGCAGCTTTCGATTGAAAAAAAGTGACCACTTACGTATTAATCTGATCGACAACAAAGGCGAATTGCAACAATACATTATAACAACACAAACACCGGGTTGGGTTACTGCTCACCGTGTTATTAGAGGTAGTGAGCCTTTACCAGAAGTTAGAATTAAAGGTGAATGGCAAGAAACTGAGTCTGGTTATAATATCGAAATACGGATTCCAATTAAAATGATCGGTAATATGATTTCATTTGCTATTGCCGATGTCGATGACGAATATACTCGAGATATAGTTCAAATAATCGGTACCGCTGATCCTGAAAATCCATTTGCACTAGCATCTATAATAGTACCCTCACCGGTTGTTGAATCGTTATTAAAAAAAATACATCAAGGTACAAGTCGTACCTGGGTAATTGATAATAACTACCGTGTAATTGCCGTTGTCGGCAGCTTAAGTAAAAATTTATACAGTATCGAAGGAAGTTATTCTGAATCAGATTTATCCACTAAATCAACATCGATTTTACAAAATATAATACGAATATTTTATCAATTTTTATTACGTCAACCCGATAGTCCATTTACTGATGACTTATCATCAGCATCAGTGTTAACAGGAAATGAATTTAAGTCTGCTTTGTCAGGAACACCAGCAATCCAATGGCGTACAACTCCAGATACCGATATCAATATACTAACCGTAACACACCCTATTATTATTAAAGATAAAGTTGTAGGTGCAATTGCCATTGAAGAAACAAATACAAGTACATTAATTTTACAAAATCGTGCTTTTGAAATTTTAATTAATTTAAGTATATTAACTTTTTTAATTGCGACTACTGTTTTAGTACTTTTCGCTTCACGCCTTTCAAGCCGAATTCGACGATTACGCAATGATGCTGATAATGCCATAGCAAGTGATGGCCGAGTGAAAGGTGCTATGAAAGCAACAAACTCAACTGATGAGATTGGTGATTTATCCCGAAGTTTTTCCGAAATGTTAAATAGATTAACTCAATACAACCGCTATCTTGAAACGATGGCAAGTAAATTATCACACGAATTACGCACCCCAATCACCGTAGTGCGTTCTTCGTTAGAAAATCTGGAGTTACAAAACAATTCAACTGATTCCAAAGTTATTCTAAAAAGAGCACGAGAAGGACTTAACCGACTTAATAACATTTTAACTCGTATGAGTGAAGCTACCAGACTAGAGCAAACTCTACATAATGAACAAAAATTAAACTTTAATATTGTTGACGTTATTAGTTCCTGTATTGATGGGTATCGTAGTGCCAACCAGGACATCAAATTTGAATTAATTAATGAGAAAGATGAAATTACATTAACAGGTGTACCAGAATTTATAGCCCAACTTCTCGATAAATTAATTAGTAATGCAATCGATTTTCATGAAAAAGAATCCACTATTTCGATTACTATTAGTAAACAAGAAAATTTTATCCTTCTGGCTGTTAGTAATAAGGGACCATGTTTACCTATAAATATGCAAAATAATTTATTTGAATCCATGGTATCTGTTAGAGAAACTCAATCTTCAGAAACACATCTTGGTTTAGGTTTATATATTGTTCGTTTAATTGCTCAATTTCATCAGGCTGAAGTTATGTCTTTTAATTTAGAAGATAATAGTGGAGTTAGATTCGAAATACTCTTCCCGGTAAAAACAAATTAATAATATCTTATTTCGTCATAATTCATCTGAAAAGCATCATTCTCCTTAAACTAGATTGACATTTTTGTGTTGTTTAATGTTTATAACAAATCAAATTATTTAATTAATAGGAGAATTACATATGTTTAAGAACACAAGTACTCTGGGTCTTTTAATCGCTTCACTAATTTTTACTGCCTGTGCAGGAAATGATATTAAACAGGAAGAAATGAAAATTGAAAAAAATAAATCAGCCAGTAATCTCGAAGTTACTAAAGATTCTAACGTTGCCTTATCTGACTTTTCAGATGAGTTATCAATCAACGAATCTGATATTAAATCAAATTTAACTAAAGAATTAAACGATACTCAAAATAAAGATACACTAATATCTAAACAACCCACTATCAAAGTTGTAAATTTTAATTTCGACAAATTTAAAATTTCTGATAAAAACCAAACAATCATAAAACAACACGCTGAATTCCTGGTTGCGAATCCAACTTATGTTTTATCAATAAATGGTCATTCTGATTATCGTGGCCCTCAAATATATAATGAGAAGTTAAGCTTACGACGAGCAAATTCAGTTGCTACTTTATTAATGTCTTATGGCGCACCTGAATCGCAATTAATTATCAACAGTTATGGTTCTAGTAAACCTGTAGAAAATTATGATAACTGGTATCAAAACCGTCGTGTTGAATTTGAGTATTCCGAATTATATATGGTCAGTAAGCAGTAATAAATGTTTGTGGTAGTTTGAAAGTATCAGACTACCACATATGTTTCTCATTTATTTCACTAAAACAATTAATAAAGTAATGAATTAGCTATGCTAATTTTATTATAGTAATCATTCCTCATCCATCAATTCTAATTCTTAACATAATTAAAAAGTTTTCAATCTTAATTTAAATTTCTTTTAATTTTTTTTACTAATCCATGAAAAATCTAATACTTCATGCTACGCTTAGTCCATAAAAAAAATAATTCTAATTCACTTTGATCTAATAAAAACTATGAAACTATACCTGACTCGCCATGGTGAAGCCGCTTCATCTGAGAATGATTCTAAACGTCCATTAAGTAAAAAAGGATTCGATGATATTAAACGAATTGCGAAATATAATAAGACATCCGGGAATACAGTCACGCATGTACTGCACAGTAAAAAATTACGTGCTCAGCAAACTGCCGAGATATTAGCGTCTGAAATGCTAGATGGTGATAATATCGAATTGTGTGCAGATATAAATCCGAATGATCCACTTGAACCTTTACTACAATTAATTACAGGACTGCATGAAGACACTCTGATTGTTGGTCATCTACCCTATATGTCCTATTTAGTTGCACACTTGCTCGATAAACCTGAAACGATGAATCAAATTACATTCACACCGGGAACCATGGTTTGCCTGGAACTTCCCGTAAATCAACACGGTCCATGGAAATTAGATACTATAGTTCAACCTGAAAATATTAATCATACATAATCAATATTGTCGCGATATTTATAATAATAATCAAACTCGAATTTGCGTTCTTCTAACCAAAATGTCCATTCTTTATTCTTTTTCTGTACCGGGCAAACTAAATAAAACTTTCCCGCTTCCAGGTCAATATTTCGTATCACTCTCTTCCATTCAATATAAAAACGCTGCACCAGGTCTTTATTATTTAATTTCACATCATCAAGATCTACAGTAAATTGATGTACTCCTGGTTTAAAAGCTACTGCTGAATAATCACTGTTCGATATAATTTTATTATCAATAAACCTAATTCTCACACTATCATCACGACAATTACCAACGCCAACCAGGGTTAGTTTTTTTAATGATTTATGGCTACTGTGGCTACCAGTTGAAATAGAGTAAATTTTAATATTCGATATGTTAGACGCACATGCAGTAAGAAATATTGTAATAAAAAGTAGGGTTATTCTCGATGTTAAAACTGATTTCAAAAATCGCATTAGTAGGTCCATTAATTTAATTAATATCGATTAAAAAATATTGATAAAAACAACGTTATCATAACTACGCATAATTCGATATTAGTTAAGTATCGAATTATGAACTAGTCAGAAAATTATATTCATACTAAGTGAATATTCAAGGGCTTAAGCTAAATTTTTTGTAACTACTCAGCGTATTTCAGAATCAACTAAACAGATTAGTCACTACTGAATCCACCGGCTTCGGAACCGGAATAACCCTATCAAGACACGCAAAAGATTGCCTTCCATGGCATGCTCAGGTGCTGCGTCCTGCGGCACATGGTCTTGATAGGGCTAT
This sequence comes from Thiohalomonadales bacterium, assembly GCA_048060815.1. Lineage (GTDB taxonomy): Bacteria > Pseudomonadota > Gammaproteobacteria > UBA6429 > Thiohalophilaceae > CAYQUC01. The sequence continues at coordinate 5,537 of JBGMQW010000148.1, forward strand.
TCCGATTCCAAATCCTCACTCTTTTACTTTTTAAAATTACGCTGAGTAGTTACAATTTTTTTATACTTAATTACTGATGTTTTTTTAGACATTTTGTTTTTTTCGTTTATTTTTTTTATTGCTCTCTGGTAAAATTGTTTCACCAGAATGTTTTGTTAAAAACTTCTTGTACTTGTTATTCTGACTCCCGGTTTTATGAAAACCTGTGCCTTTGGGCTGGTATGTCGGAATTAAATGTTTTTTACCGTTTCCGATTAAATCCTCTCGCCCCATATTTTTTAATGCTTCTCGTAATAATGGCCAGTTATTCGCATCATGATAGCGTAAAAATGCCTTATGCAAACGGCGTAATTTTAACTTTTTAACTGTTTCGACATTTTCACTTTCATAAGTAACTTTTCGTAATGTGTTTTTGCCACTATGATACATTGCAGTTGCAGTCGCCATTGGTGATGGTAAAAATGTTTGTACCTGATCAGCACGAAAACCATTCGTTTTTAGCCACAAAGCCAGGTTCAGCATGTCTTCATCCGTAGTACCGGGATGTGCTGCAATAAAGTAGGGAATTAAATATTGTTCTTTACCTGCTTTTTGTGAATATTTATCAAATAATAATTTAAAACGATCATAAGTACCAATTCCAGGTTTCATCATTTTTGACAAAGGCCCACTTTCTGTATGCTCAGGTGCAATTTTAAGATAACCACCAACGTGATGACTTACTAACTCTTCAACATACTCCGGTGATTCAACCGCAAGATCGTATCGAACACCCGAGCCGATTAATACTTTTTTAATACCTGGTAACTTTCTGGCTCGTTTGTATATTTTAATTAAATCAGAATGATCGGTAATCAGGTTTTTACAAATAGACGGATAAACACAACTCAGTAAACGACAAGCAGATTCAATTTTTTTGCTTTTGCAATGCAATCGATACATATTTGCGGTTGGCCCCCCCAGATCAGATATAACCCCCGTAAAACCCGGAACATTATCACGTATGTTTTCTACTTCTTTTATAATTGAATCTTCTGAACGATTCTGAATCACGCGGCCTTCATGTTCTGTAATAGAGCAAAATGTGCATCCACCAAAACAACCGCGCATAATTGTGACTGAAAAACGAATCATTTCATATGCAGGTATTTTTTTATCGCCATAAAATTTATGTGGTAATCGGTTATAAGGTAACTCATAAACTCGATCCATTTCTTTTGTGGTTAATGGTAATGGTGGTGGATTTAACCAAACATCACGGTCACCATGCCGTTGTACCAGAGGACGCGCATTTCCTGGATTAGTCTCAAGATGCAGGATACGGGATGTATGTGCATATAAAACAGGATCTTTACTCACATTCTTATAGTTAGGTAAGCGAATAAAACTATCTTTATCGCGTTTTACTTTTAAGATGTGCGGTTGAAATTTAACTAATTTTTTTCCTTCATCAAATTTTAAATCCTGAGATTCATTAACATCTGAATTTAAATTATTATCTGAACTTTGAGAATAAGGACTGCTCTGTTTTTCAATTTTTCCAGGAGTATCAATAAATGTAGAATCAATTTCCACCCAGTCTTCGGGCAATTTTGAACGCATAACTGCAGTGCCACGAATATTAGTAATATCTTTTATATTTTCTTTAGCCGCCAGTCGAAAAGCAATTTCAACAATTTGTCGCTCACCATTTCCGTATACCAGTATATCGGCTTTTGAATCAACAATAATTGAACGGCGAACCTTGTCTGACCAATAATCATAATGGGCAATACGGCGTAATGATGCTTCAATGCCACCGATAATAATCGGTACAGCTTTGTAAGCTTGGCGTGATCGTTGTGCATAAACAACTACCGAATGATCCGGACGCATGCCACCTTCAGAATCAGCCGTGTAGGCATCATCAGAACGAATTTTTCTATCGGCGGTATATCGATTTACCATGGAATCCATATTGCCAGCAGTGATTCCAAAAAATAAATTTGGTTTTCCTAATTTCTGAAAATCATCAACACTACGCCAATTTGGTTGTGAGATGATCCCAACCCGAAATCCTTGCGCTTCGAGTAATCGTCCGATTAATGCCATTCCGAAACTAGGATGATCCACATAGGCGTCACCCGTAACTAATATAATATCGCAACTATCCCAACCCAGGTCATCCATTTCTTCTCGTGACATAGGCAACACCGGGGCAGTTCCAAAACGTTTAGCCCAATATTGACGATAAGAAAAAAGATTTTCTGCGGCTTTCATTATTATAATAAAGTGATTAATTACTACATGAGATTTTAGGTAAACTGGTATTAAATTATAACGTATTTTCTCTCCATTCCGTACAATCTACTGACATATTCTGTCACTAATTCCGGTTATAATGTAATTTAACCTTATAATATACAGGGTGACACATTATTCAATATGAAAGGTTTTAAATATCCATGACTGAACTTCTAAAAGATGCTTATTCGCCACAATATATTACAGCTCTAGCGACACGTATAAAGCAGGACTACCCGGCTCTTAATTCCAAAAAATTCATTACTGATGTAATGGATATTGAATGGCCAAATCGTGAACTAAAAAATCGGATGTATCACATATCTCGTTGTCTAAAACATCATATACAATTTTCTTATCCTGATTCAATCGCTGTTTTATCAAAAATGGTCTCTGAATTTGGAAGTTATGAGGCAATGTTTTTTCCTGCTTATATTGAGCTTTATGGATTAGATGACTGGCAAACATCAATACCGGCATTAGAATTGTTCACACAATTTTCCAGTTCCGAATTTGCTGTTCGCCCTTTCATTATTCAAAATCAACGAAAGATGATGGCTCAAATGAAACGCTGGTCAACACATAAAAATTACCATGTGCGCCGCCTCGCCAGTGAAGGATGCCGACCACGATTACCCTGGGCAATATCATTGCCTGAGTTCAAAAAAAAACCCGATCTTATTTTACCAATATTAGAAAGTTTAAAGCAGGATCCAGAGCTCTATGTTCGCCGAAGTGTTGCTAATAATTTAAATGACATTTCAAAAGATCATCCTAAAATAATTCATACAATTTCAAAACAATGGAAAGGAAAAAATGCTGAAGTTGACTGGCTCGTTAAACACGCTTGCCGAACTTTGCTCAAAAAAGGTGATAAAAAAATATTACAGTTATTTGGTTATAAAAACCCGAAACATGTTCATATAAAGAAATTTACTTGTGATAAAAACGTGTGTATTGGTAACTCCTTTAATTTTAATGTTGAAATAACAACAACTTCAAAAAAGCTCGGTCAATTACGAATTGAATACGCAATTCACTACTTGAAGTCCAACGGTAAACTATCACAAAAAGTATTCAAAATATCAGAATCAACCATTCAGGAAGTAACGAAGTTAATTAACAAGAATCATTCTTTTA
>JBGMQW010000149.1:0-8958 GCA_048060815.1 Thiohalomonadales bacterium
AGAACAAATTGCCAATGCAATTACATCCTTATAACCAACCGCTGAGTGCGAAACCAATCCCAATACTTTCCTGATCATAATTATAATCGATCATACTCTCACCATATCCATTAAAATATTGTACATAACCACTAAAGTATTTGGTGAGTGGAAATACCCAGTCAATTTGTACCGCTCCGCGATTATCGGTACTTTTCAGATTATTTCGTACCATTGCACTGAAGGTGTGATGTCCTTTTGTATAGACTCCGGTAAATTCAAAATTTCCCATGTAATCTTCGATATCGGGGTTATTGTCATCCTCAATTTTTTCTGAGATACGGTACCAGGGTTTAAATCCAAGTACCCAATTATTTTTTTCGAAAACAAATAACGCGTAAAGACGATTCCAGCTACGCGATAATGTTCCTGCACGACCATTGGATTGATGTACAAAGCCCATGTTAACCATTTTAAAGAAATTCAACTTCGTTTTAAGAGAATAAAATATTTCCGGTTCATGATTGGTTTCTCGAAAAGGTCCTGAAATAGTTTTATACAATTGCCAGAAGGATCGATTTGTGTAGGCAAAAAATATTTCATCATTACGTTCAAATAGATTAAGTGCTAAAGGAAATTTAACACTAATCTGGAACTTAAGTTCAGAATCATCCAGGCTAGTATCTTCATTTGGAAGCTGCTTCTCAAAAGGAGCTTCGTTAGTATTTTTATTTTTGGCAAAGAGTAATACATAATTAGGTTTATGTACTGAAATAACAAATGGGTTTTTCCATGCAGCTTTTTGGGATTGTGCGCGGTGTTCCAGGTTAGATGTTACCTCGGTAGTACCATTACCAGCATCAGTACCGGTTACTATTTTTTGGCAGTGTAATCGTAGTTCAGCAACCGTCATGCTATTATCGGCCTGCATTATTTTTTCTTGCAAGCACTGTTCAATTTCAGGGGTTTCTTCTGCAGCGTAGGTTTTATTGACAATAATAATAAAATTTAAAGATAGTGTGACCAACATAAATACTAGAACAGAAAACATTCCTTGTTTAATTTTATTGTACATCCATCTAATCTCTGATTTAAAAGCGTTTAAAAAGGGTATTTATCGATTATATGTTATAACAATTCCGGAGCAGTTACTGTTATATTTTTTCAATTTTTGCGGGAAGTGCCTGCCGTACTGAGCCACCAACAAAAATTTCAGATAGTGGTACTTGTCCTGGGCGGCTACTATCGAGTAATCCGATATCGTTGAGATTAATGCCCGATTTTAATGCCGGTCTACCTTCGATAATTTTATCACCAAAATGGTGTGTTCTGGCACCCAATTCGGTATGACCAAATCCGTGTTCAATGCCCAGTGCACCTTCTATAATTCCATCGCGCACCTGAACAGCAGCAATAACATGGCCACCCGGAGTTGATATTCTGACTTTATCACCAGTTTCAATTTCTAATCGTAAAGCATCTTTACGATTAATTGCAACCGGATTATACGGTTTAATTTGACGCAAACGCTCTGCCGCTATCGATAATGAACTTTGCAAATTGGATTTATAATTTGTTAACAGAAATGGCCATTCATGTTCCGGATAAAGTTCGCGTAATGGTGTGCCGTCCAAAACTTGTTGCTCGTAATAAACAGGACAACCACTATAGCGTTTTCCGGTGATGGTATTCGTACTGCTTGCTACTTTTTCATTATAAATACACAAGGTTTTCTTGTATTGGTATTTTGCTTTATTGCCTTTATAAGCCTCACTCAGATTTTCGAAACGGCCACCATGGGCATATACATTTGCTACTTTACGTTGTTCTTCAGGTTTTAATATAGCTTCAATATCCGGCATTATTCGCGACACACCTGACATCGCTATATCATCATCACTAACATCCTCAACCGGATTACCGGCAAAAGCAACATTGGCAGCAGCGCGTAGATAATAATCTTCAGGTCGGTGTAATGGATGTAACTTACCGTCTTTATCTGGAATGGCATTTTCACCGAAACCGGGTAGTTTCATACGTTTTGCAGCTTCGATAAAAAACAAATCCATAGTAATAGGGAAACCGTCAGCCGATTTATCCTGTGCGGGTTCCACCACCGGCCAACGTGCCGTGCTCACTTTAGTGGTGACCCCACCCCACACACCAGCCCAGCCCCAACTTTCGTAACTGACCGAATCGGGCACGAGATAATCGCAGTACACATTGGTTTCATTGATAAAGGCATCAATTCCGATTTGCAGCGGAATTTCTTTTGGATCTTTTAACTTTTTCTCCATCGCGGCTTTCATACCGGGTGTGCCATAAACAGGATTAGACATGTGCGATATAAATGCTTTGAGTTTATAAGGATAACCACTGAATGCACCAACAAAATGTTCATTCAATAATGGTGGTGATATGGGATACCAGGGTTGTTTGGTTGGATAAGGAGACTCGCCTGCTGCAACCCGGCGTTTGTATTCACTGGTTTTTTCATAAGGAAATCGTGAGCGCGATAAAAATACGCCCTTTGGTTTCACCTTACCGGGAAATTTAACCAGGTTATAACGTGGCCCGGGCTTAAATTCCGGGAAGTTACCGCCTTTTATGGTAGTGCCACCCCGTTGGTTAACACTACCAATTAAGGCATTTAGCATCAGAATTGCATAGGTAGAATAAAATCCGGTGGTACTCATCATGCCACCGTGTACATTGGTCGCGGCTTTGCGACCGTGGCTGGTAAATTTATGCGCCAAACCTTTAATGACATTGGCCGATACTTTGGATATCGCGCTGTATTCTTCCAGTGTTAATTGATCGGCTTGTTCTTTTAGACGCTGCAAACTGGATTTAACTTTTAATTTTCCATTTGCGGTGTTAATTGTTTCATCGACAAATAACTCGGCAGTCATTACATCGGTATGTGCTTCGAGTTTTTTATTTTTTGAATTAATCACAAAATAAGCATCGTTTTTGCCATGGGGTTTTTTATCCGGTGCAAAACTTAAATTTAAATCACTCGCGCGAAGGAAAAGGCCAAAGCGTGGGTGGTTTTTGTCACTAATAATTAAATGGCTTGCATTGGTCCACAAACTCTCGTCGTTTGCTTTACCACTTTTAGGCCCGGGAATTTGAAGATAGTCTTTATTATACCGTTCATTTTTTAGAATCCATTGAATCATGCCCATCGCCATCGCAAGATCGCCACCGGGTTTTACCGGTATCCAGTGATTTCGGGCGCGAGCTGCTAAACTTGATGAATTCGTTTGAGTTGGCTCAACAACCACGTAGGTAAGATGACCTTTGCTGCGGGCTTTGGCAACCATACGCCCCTGACGTTTAAACGGATTACCGGCTTGGGAAGGTGATGTTCCCCAAAAGATGGCGAATTCGATATTGTCATAATCGGGTTTACTGTGACTGTATTTTTTTAAATCATTCATAAATGCGCCGGAACCGGCACGAAACGAAAAGCCGCAAAAAGCGCCGTGATGACCAAAGTTTCGGGTACCAAAAGAATTTAATGCAAAACGCTTAAGCAAACTTTCCTGACCATAATTTCCGGCTTCCATTACCAATAATTGATTCGCCTTGGGGCCGTACTCTGGATTTTCCGGATCCAGCGGTGTTTTAAGATCACGTATTGCGGCCAGACCATCGACATGGCCTTCACCAAACAAATCACCGCCATCGACGACTTCGGTAATTAATTGTTCAAAACTAATGGGTTGCCACTTTCCTGCACCACGTGGACCGACTCGTTTCATGGGGGTTTTAATGCGCAGTGGATCATAGAGCAAATCGAGTACTGCATTACCACGAGCGCAGGCGGTTGAGCGTCCATCAAGACCTGAATCATCGATACCACTCATATTAATATAGGCATCACGTAGCGGTGTTTCAAAATCAAGATGGGCATCATGTGATAAGGGATGAAATGGATTTCCTGAAACACGGATTACTTTATTGGTTTTTTTATCAACTCGTACCCGCACCCCACAAATTGTTGAACAACCCATGCACATGGTCATTGACACTTGTTGATTGGGATTGGCGGTTAATTTTTTGGTTTTAGCATCAATAGTATATTCTGGTTCAAGTGCATTACCAAAAATCCGGTCACGTGGTTTTACACCGATGGCATTACCGGTAAACAAACCAATCACGGCATTTTTTGCAGTATAAGCGTATCCGGTAATGAAAGCGCCAAAACCGCCAACCGCAGCAGCTGTTTTTATAAAAGTCCTTCTTGATGTACTCATAAATTAATGTCTTATATAATTTAAAAACGAATATCAGATTTATTGATTAGTACTTTTCCAGGGCACCAGGGTGCTGAGTATTACAAATAGAAATATCAGTAATCCTGCGCTACCAATAATCCCCAGCAGACCTTCATGGCCTAACGGTATACCATAACTGTAGGTACCTGTACCGTACTTTGGCACACGTTGCACGTCGATAAATATCATCCAACGGAATAGCCAGGAACCATACATTGCAATTAAACCAATTATCCAGGCACGCTTAAAACTAGCCAGGCGAATACTGCGTCGTGCCAGGATCAATACCAATAACACAAAAATAACTTCAGTGATTAACACTTTTCGCCAATGCACATCACTTTGCAGCAAGCTGATTGCTTTGTTAGCCGACTCACTGTAGCCCATCGCACCGCTTATCATCCACAGTGCACCCAAAATTATCGCCAGTAAACTAAAAGCAACCAACACATAATTTAATTGCCTGGCTATCTGGGGCGAATTATTAAAATTTAACCAGTTTAGTATGTGCGTCATTCCTGCTGCACCGGTCATGGCCGTTATCATGAACATAAGCGGCAAGGCATAGGTGTGCCATAATGGGCGCGCTTTTACGATCATCACTTCAGCACCGGTATACAACGCAACGAGTAAACCCAGTACTAGAGCAGCGATGCCCAGTATTTTTGTCAATTGAGGTTTTTCCCAGTTACCACAGACAATAATTCGGGATAGCTTCGAAACTAAACCGCGTTCCTCCTGACTGCGTTTTATAAGCTCGGGTCGATATACCAACCAGGCATAAACAATAACCAATGTAACGTAGACGGGTAAAAAAAGTGCGCCCAGCCACATCCACGATGATGGACTGGCGTAGGCATAAAAATGCCAAAAACGACCGGGTTGGTGTAAATCCGCAAATAAGGAAATTGGTGCAACGATGCTGGTGGCCAGAGCAACGAATAGTGCCGCATAAGCCAATGGTTTGTAATTTGCTTTGTTGAATACCAGACCCGGTATGGTTAACATCAGTGCTGAATAACTTATTCCGATTAAGAAAAAATATTGCACCGCCCAGGGTAGCCAGGATACCTGATATTCACTGGTCACAATTTCCGTAATGGGGATTTCCATAATCTACAATTCCTCTCCTAACGAAGACAGTAAATCAATAACGGAAGGTTCCGCTCCGTCTACGCCACTTTGAAATACTGCGGACATTCCAATGTAATAGACATGTGGATCAGTATTCATTTCGGGTTTCAGGACTTTAATATCACCCTTATTGTCATTTAATAATTTATTGATTTCGCTATCGGGATTATTCAAATCACCAATATTGCGCGCTCCGCCAACGCAGGATTCAACACAAGCAGGCAGTAAATTAGCATCGAGACGATGAGTACAGAAAGTGCATTTATCGGCAGTCCCGGTTATAGGATTGATAAATCGTGCATCATACGGACAGGCTTGCACACAATAAGCACAGCCGACACAACGGTCGGAATCCACGACTACGATACCATCTTTTCGTTGATAGGTTGCCGAGACCGGACAAACTGGAACACAGGGTGGATTTTCACAATGATTACAAAGTCGTGGTAATGTAAAATGTGAAACCTTACCGGACAATGCATCGGTGACTTCATATTCAGAAACTGTGGTGCGGAATTGACCTATGGGCGCCTGATTTTCAATATGACAAGATACGGTACAGGCTTGACACCCGATACATCGCTGCAGATCAATAACCATTGCCCAGCGTTTACTTGAATCACCTTCACGTCGAGGCGGTTGTTTATTGATACCCGAATAAGCTTTATTTGAGACAGCACCGGCAACTAGTACTGTTGCCGTTTTAAAAAATTGTCGCTTGGTAGAATCCATTCCCAACCTTAAAATTTTTTTAAGAATTTTATAGTTATAATGCAGCTATAAACTTGAAAAGTACAGTGAAGAATAAATATTTTAAGTTCAAATTTTAATTACTGCTTAATTATTGTTATGAAAGTAGGCACTTACTCACAGTATAAATTAAACGGTGCTTAGTCTGGATTCCGTTGTAGTATATTCATATTACTTTAATAATTTTGAATTAATCTATTCATAGTGTATAGCCTGGTATTTAACGTCTACTTTATTTGTGCGCTTTTCTTTTGTAATGTGACCTAACTGCTACACTTACTAGTTCTTTATTCAAATCTGTATTCAATGAAAAGGAGTAACATTGTAATGAGTCAGTCTGTATCACCCTTAAGTAAACAAGAATTGAACAATATGCATGCTTACTGGCGTGCAGCAAATTATTTGTCCGTCGGACAGATTTACTTGATGAAGAATCCATTATTACGTGAGCCATTAACACTGGAACATGTTAAGCCGCGTTTACTTGGTCACTGGGGAACCACACCGGGTCTTAACTTTATTTATGTTCACATGAACCGAATGATCAAAGCGCTTGATCTGGATATGATATACATGGCCGGTCCGGGTCACGGCGGCCCGGGTCTGGTCGCGAACACCTGGTTGGAAGGAACTTATAGCGAATTTTACCCCGATATTTCCGAAGACATCGACGGAATGCAGCGCTTGTTCAAACAATTTAGTTTTCCAGGTGGCATCCCCAGCCATGTTGCACCCGAAACACCCGGATCGATACACGAAGGAGGTGAACTGGGTTACGTCATTTCGCATGCCTTTGGTGCAGTATTTGATAATCCGGATCTAATCGTTACCGCAGTAATAGGTGATGGCGAAGCCGAAACCGGGCCGCTCGCAACCTCCTGGCATTCCAATAAATTTCTAAATCCGGCACGCGATGGTGCGGTATTGCCTATCCTGCATTTGAATGGTTATAAAATTGCAAACCCGACCATCTTAGCGCGCATACCAAAACAAGAACTCGAAAGTTTGCTGGTCGGTTATGGTTACAAACCCTATTTCGTCGAAGGCCATGAACCGGATGAAATGCACCAAACCATGGCGGCCACCCTTGACGCGGTATTTGCAGAAATTAAAAAAATCCAAAAGGCTGCGCGTAGTGCCGGTTCCAGCTCAATTGAACGACCCCGTTGGCCAATGATCGTATTACGCTCACCCAAAGGGTGGACTGGTCCCAAAGAAGTGGATGGTAAAAAAGCCGAAGATTTCTGGCGCTCACATCAAGTGCCATTTTCCGGTGTGCGAGAAAACCCCGAGCACCTCAAATTACTCGAAACCTGGATGAAAAGTTACAAGGCCGAAGAATTGTTCGACGCAGCCGGGCGACTTAATCCCGAACTACGCGAACTGGCACCACAGGGCAAACGCCGCATGGGCGACAATGACCATGCCAACGGTGGCATCCTGCTCAAGAATTTACGCATGCCCGATTATCGTGATTACGCCGTAGATGTACCGCAACCCGGTAACACCATTGCCGAAGCTACCCGGGTGCAAGGTGCATTATTGCGCGATATCATGAAGGAAAATAAAGAAGCCGCTAATTTTAGGCTATTCGGCCCGGATGAAACGGCTTCGAATCGTTGGGGGGATGCGTTTGAGGTTACCGATCGCACCTGGATGGATAGCACTATCCCGGAAGATGATCATCTGTCACCCGATGGTCGGGTAATGGAAATCCTCTCCGAACATACTTGTCAGGGTTGGCTCGAAGGTTATCTATTAACCGGACGCCATGGTTTTTTTAACTGCTACGAGTCCTTCATTCACATCATCGATTCGATGTTTAATCAACATGCCAAATGGTTAAAGACCACCAGCATGGATATTCACTGGCGTCGTCCGATTGCATCATTAAACTACCTGTTGTCATCGCATGTCTGGCGGCAGGATCACAATGGTTTTTCACACCAGGATCCGGGTTTTATCGACCATGTGGTTAACAAGAAATCGGATATCATTCGGGTGTATTTACCACCGGATGCCAATACCTTGTTATCCGTTACCGATCATTGCCTGCGCAGCCGCAACTATGTCAACGTTGTTGTGGCGGGCAAGCAACCCTCACCGCAATGGCTGGACATGGACTCGGCGATTAAACATTGCAGCAGTGGTATCGGTATTTGGGAATGGGCCAGTAATGACACTGATGGCGATCCGGACGTGGTGATGGCGTGTGCGGGTGATGTTCCGACCTTAGAAACACTCGCGGCGGTGGATATCCTGCGGCAGCATCTGCCGGAGTTGAAGATACGGGTGGTTAACGTGGTGGATCTGATGACCTTACAGGATAAAGAGGAGCATCCTCATGGTTTAGCGCGTCGCGATTTTGATGATATTTTTACGACTGATAAACCGGTTATATTTGCTTACCACGGTTATCCCTGGTTAATCCATCGTCTGACTTACCGACGTACTTGTCACGATCGTCTGCATGTTCGAGGTTATAAGGAAGAAGGTACAACTTCCACACCGTTTGATATGGTGGTGATGAATGAGCTGGACCGTTATCATCTGGTAGCGGATGTGGTCGAACGTGTTCCAAAATTGCGCCAGCGTGCTGCTTATGTCAAACAAAAAGTACGGGATAAACTTATCGATCACAAGCTCTACATCAATGAGTATGGTGAGGATATGCCCGAGGTGCGTAACTGGAAATGGCCTTATACAATAGCCACGCCAGAAAATAAATTGAAATCAATTGCTTGATTGATAGTCTCGTCAACACGTTACATCAAACCGACTACTAATCTTCCGAAAGAAGATTAGTAGTTAT
>JBGMQW010000150.1:0-8807 GCA_048060815.1 Thiohalomonadales bacterium
GTGGAGAAATCTGTAAAAGGTATGCTCCCAAAGAATAAGTTAGGTAGAGCGATCTTTAAAAACCTTTACGTTTATACCGGTGTTGGGCACAAGCACGAAGCTCAGAAACCTAAAACAGTAAAAATTAATTAATTATTTTAAAATATTCAAACTCTTTATTTTGTTATGGTAATATATTATAAGTAAAAGAATTTTATTCGCTTTATTTATGTTAAATATTTAAGAAACTAGTTTTAAGGTATAAAATGAGTCATGGAATGATCAACGTTATTTTTATCAGGATTATTAAATTTACTTTTATTAGTAATCTTTTTTTTGTAACGTCACTACACGCTGCAATATTCACAGTAAATAGTGAAATCGACGGAAATGATAGTAATGCAGGTGATGGTATATGCGAGACTGTAAATGGGAATGGAATTTGTAGTTTACGTGCGGCATTGGAGGAAACTAATGCATTAAACGGTCTAGATAAAATAAAATTACCTTCTGGACATTATACTATTAGTACATCGATGAGCGCAGGTTCACCATCCTTCCTAATAACGGATGATCTGGATTTAATTGGTTTAAAAGAATCGACAACAATCATTGATGCTAATGTGATTGCTCGAGTTTTTAATATTCATAGTAGTACCCTTACAAAAGTGATAAATGTTTCAATTTCAGGTGTTACGGTTCAAAATGGCCGCGCTAAAACACGTAGCCAAGCAGGTATAACTTCTAGTTTTGGTGGTGGAATATTTGTTGGTGAATCAACCAAAATCACTTTATCAAACGTTGTTATAAATCAAAATTTAGCAGATAGGCGCGGTTCAGGAATATATGTTGGGAATAATGTAATTTCAATAACAATGGACAATTGTGTTGTTGAAAACAACGGTCCGATTAAGTCTAATAATAAAAATAATATAGGCGCAGGAATATATATAGAAGAAGGTAATTTGAAACTTTCAAATTCTACCATACGTAATAATATTGGGCACCAAGGTGCTGGACTTTATATTGCTGGTGATACAACAACTATATTAAATAGCACTGTAAGTAATAATGTCACTAAAAAGACCAGTCAAAATTCGTCAAATAACAATGGTGGTGGCATTGCTCTAACAGGACAATTAACGACATTAAATATAGTTAACAGTACTATTAGTGATAATCAGTCTGATGAAAATGGTGGCGGTATTTCAATGGGCAGTAATACTATACTGTCTTTGTATAGTTCAACTATCAGTAATAATCAGGTTGATGTGGATAAAGACGGTGTCGGTACAGGTGGTGGAATATACGGAAGCGGTAAGTTATCTATAAATCTACAAAATACTATTATCGCAAATAATAGCGGTAATAACTCTGGACCAGATTGTTCTGTTAATTCTGTAAATATCACTTCAGGTGGTTATAATTTAATTAGCGATAAGGCTGGATGTTTATTTTCTGTTGTTAAAGGTGATTTAATTGGCTCAAGGGCAAACAAGATCAACCCGAAATTAGCAAGTTTAACTAATAATGGTGGCCCAACTTCGACAATTGCTCTAGGCACTGGTAGTCCAGCAATTGATGCTGGTAACCCTAATGGTTGTATGAATCAAGCTAAGGTATTGTTAAAAACAGATCAGCGAGGAGTCCCTGGAAAGTTAGCAACGAGTCGAGCAATGAATGGCGGTAGCGGTACACCACGTTGTGATATTGGCGCCTATGAAGCAAATGTAAATAAAGGTGTGATTTCTGTTATTGCCAATGCAGGTTCTGATCAAGTAGTACCATATAATACTTTGGTAACACTTAATGGCTCAAAAAGTAAGGCAGCAAATGGCATAGAATTATATAACTGGAATCAAATTCCGAATTCAACGGTTTCCTTAAGTGATACTACAATTTCGAATCCAACTTTTATTTCTCCTGATGTATCACAATTACTCACTTTTAAAGTATCAATTGTCGATGTTAATGGCATAAGTTCAACGAATAATACAAAAGTTAATATAATTGTTAATGCTCCACCAGTTGCGAGAGCCGGCCCTGACCAAAATGTTGCTCAAAATTCGAAAGTTACTTTAAATGCGAAACAAAGTTCTGATTCGGATGGAACTATTGAACAATACAGTTGGCGTCTTTTAAATAGTGTTCCATCTGGTACCAGCATAAAACTTATTGCTAAAGATACGCCAACTCCAAATTTTATCGCTCCTAAAACCAATGTTGTATTGAAGCTGGAATTAACAGTAACTGATGATAATGGTGTGAGTAAAAGTGATATTGTTAAAATTAAAGTAAGTAGTTTACCGGTAGTTATTATTCAACCAGTTACTCGTGTTAACTATGGAGAACTTGTAATACTTGATGGTTCGCAGAGTAAAATTTCTGGTGCAACAAATCTGAGATATTTATGGGCTCAACAAGTTGGTACCGATGTAGTTTTAAGTGATAGTACAGTAGCAAAACCAAATTTTCATGCTCCAGCTATTGCCGGTGAATTACAATTTAAATTAACGGTATCTGATGTAAGCGGGAATAATAGCTCCGATATTGTATCAGTATTTATTAATTCGCCACCAGTGAGTAATGCGGGTGAGAACGTTAGTGCGAATGTGAATGAAACGGTTACCTTAAACGGTAACAAAAGTTTTGATAATGATGGCACGATTTCTAGTTATTCTTGGAAACAAGTGCATGGTGAAAATGTAGCATTATCGAATGTCGATACAAGTGAAGTTAGTTTTATTGTTCCAAAAGAGCCCGGGTTGCTTACTTTTAGTTTAACAGTTACTGATAATGATAATGCTAAAAGTAGTGATCATATAGAAGTAAAGATTAATGATTCTAATAATCCTCTATCAAATACCAATACTATTGGAGGAGGTGGTGGAGGTTGTAGTGTTTTAAATAAATCAAAATTTGACCCGTTATTTCCATTGCTAATATTATTAGCCAGCATTCAGTTATGTTTAAGAAAATATAAATTGTCGAAATCTAAATGATTTTAGATGGATAAATATTTATTACCATAACTATTCAGCGTTTATTTTATTAGTTTAATTGCTCAGTGTTGAATTTTGAGTTGTTTCTTCTACACTAGAACAATGTTTGTTGTAAATACGTAGGTTAACGATTAAGTCATTACTTTTATCTCGAACTTAGATTTAGATCTCATTTATTAATCTAAATTTCATATTCATCATCTATAATTGTGATCCTGAAAAGAAATTATATACTATGTTAAGTTGTACTAAATTTTATTAACGAGGGAATCATGTATGCTTATAATAATAAATAGAATGAGTTGGACAGTGAGGAAAAACCATTTATTAATTCCACTCAATATTATACTGACTTTTTTACTTATATTCGTCATACAAAATTCTTATGCGGCAGCATCAGTGAAAACACGCTATGTAGGGATTGATTTGGTAGATAACACAAGTTACGTATTTGATGAAAACTTTAAGCAGTTACCGGATAACCCTAAAAATATAAAAACCAGTATTGAATTATTACCGAAAGATCATGCATTTTGGTATACCGGTAGTACTATAGATGTTATACGTCGAAATGATGATGGTAGTATTGATGTATTATCAAATAATCCTGCTTATAGTGAAATGGTACACCATATGGTCTGGGGATACAGTTCACCTAATCGTATACGTGATTATAAATGTGGAATTGCTCGTCCTTTGGGGGCTGGAAGTGAGTTAAGTGATATCATTTTTCCTAAAGGTTATGCCTATAAAATGGACGGTGGTGTATTACTACCGGTAGCCTGGCATTGGGAAAATCCTGCTTCGGTTTCAGTTAGTGAAAAGATTTACCTTCGTTTTAAAATTAATGTTGAAGATAATACAACTGCATATCAAGATATAAACATTGATTGGATTGATACAGTAGCATGTAAATCAGCTTTTATTGTACCACCAGGTAAATCTAAAAAAATAGGTGAGTTATACACAGTAAAAACCGACCGGCAAATTGTCGGTATATTTCCACATGTTCATGACCATTCGAAAGGAATTAAATTAAAAAGTACTCATGGTACAATTCGAAGCTTTAAACCTGAAAACCAAAAAATCCCGGTTGCACATGATGATGTAGGACAAGGACCAACATTATTGCATGTTGATGAGAATCATTTACCGGTAAATGGATTGTATAGTTGGTTGCCTGGAGATTCAGGTCCAATGATTTCTGCTGGAGAAACTTTGTGGATGGAATCTGAATTTGATAATCCCCATCCGATTGATATTGATAACATGGCAATTGCAGTTATTATGTGGGTACCAGTGAGTACTGATAATTAAGTGATATTACTCAATATATTTAAATTTTATACCGGGTATTAGTAATCAGAAGTATAGCGAGATTTAACATATAGTTAATTAGTAACTATTAAGCGTATTCAATGTAATATTAACTAATCTTAAAATACAGATATACGCTGAATAATTACATTAATTATTTATATAAAATTTTCATCACTTAGTGTTTCAGTTTCAATATGCCAAATGATCTTTGAGTGATCTGTTGATGAAGGCCTTAATTCTACATCCGATAATGCCGATAAAAATGGGCCTTCTTGATTACCTTCCATTGCGTAGAAAATATCGCCTTTCTTCAGGCTAGTAAACTTACATTCTTCCCAGTAATCACAATGTTCACTGACTTTACGTTTGTAGGTCAAATTCATCTCGTTTTCACCTTTATTAAATAATGCTTAAAGCAAGATACCACATTTTTGTGACGCAGTTCACAGTTTATTTTTAATATAACACAAATTATTTTATGTACTTAATTAGAGATACATAGTTATACTTGACTGAATAATGGAATATATCTGGGTTTAATCATAAAGTTAAAATTGAACGTTTAATTGATTGTTTAATATACAAATCTTATGAGAGCAATAAATTTACTGTAATTCCATCTTAGTAGATGTCTTAACAATAATATCATGGTAGTGCGTCACTTGGTTTCTGCCATTATTCTTACTATAATACATGGCTTTATCAGCGTAACGATAGAAATAATCTTGATGTTGAATATTTATATCTGTATCCGGAATTGTGACAATTCCAAAACTTCCAGTCACCGTAAAAACTTCCTTTTTAATTTTAAATTTATGTTGCTCTAAAGAGATTCGTAAATTTTCAACCATTATTTTACTTTCTTCATATTTTGTTCGGCGACATAAAATAGCAAATTCTTCACCACCAATTCTAAATACCACATCTGATGAACGACAATTATCTTTTAGAAGATTTGCAACATCTATCAATACTTTATCACCTTGAATATGACCATATTTATCATTAACTGATTTAAAATGATCGATATCCAGTACAACTAAACTCAAATATTCTTTGTGTCTAATTGCGAAAGACAATTCAGTGTCTATCATCTCATCAAATAGTCGTCGATTAAACAAGTTGGTTAAATTATCTGTTGTTGATAAACGTGCTAATTCTTCATTTATTATTTTTAATTCTCGAGCTTGATCTTTTAATTTTAAATTTTGATCATTTACTTCATCATTTGCTAAATCAATTTTAGAATATAATTGTTTTGTTATAGAATTAAGTCTGCCTCCCATACTATTAAATGAATAAATTAACTCTTGAAATTCTTTAGGGATAAAAAAATAAGATGTTGATACTTTGACCGGAGTTATATATTTATGTTTGTCATTTTCTGAAAATTTTGTGGCATCAACCACAGAATGAATTGGACCGACTAATAATCCGGACAAAAACCAACTTATCAAACCAGCAACTGTAATTCCTATAATCATTATAACCAGGACAGTATTCTGGGTACTCCTGGCGTGGTCTACAAGTTCAGTAAAGGGTTGTGGCACCATAACACCCCAACCAGTTTTGGCGACAACAGTATAACCGGCAATGACATCTTCGCCCATTGCTGGAGTATAAAACTTGGATATACCGGTTTCACCATTCATCATATTTTTAACGGGAGGTAAAAAACTCATGTCTTTCATATTTTTAACCCAATCGAGTACTGGATGAGCAATTGTATGACCGGTACGATCAACAATTGCAACGTGCCCACGACGACCAAAAGAAATTTGTTTTTGCACTTCTCTAATATAATTTGTAGACAGCGAACCAACCGCGATTTGGTTATTTTTAATCACTTTAACAATAAAAAATGTTGTTTCATTAGGACCTGTACGAATCAGGTTACTAAAAGAAAGTTTTTTTGTTATTTTTGATTCTTTGATAGATTCTTGTAATTTCTCCCATATATCATCATCTATTTTTTGTTTATTATTATTCTTTGCTAATACTTTTGGTATTTTTGTTTTTATATTACCATTTTTATCTGTGATAAAAATATATCGAATATCAAGTGTTTTGAAGTACGCGGCAAGACCATCAATTTTATTTTGTGCTAGTAAATTCGAGATAACAAGATTAAAACTGTTATCAACATCAATAATGTAACGGTTAAGATCACGAGTGACTTTTTTTGCTACTAATAAATGTTTTTCTTCTACAGCTATAACTTCATTCTCTAAAGCCACTCGCTGAACCCAATAGCCCAGTATCATAACCGGTAAACTAGCGATTAGTGTAAAAGTTAAAAATAAAATATGTTGCAGTTTGAGATGTGAAAACAACTATAAAGCCCTTTTAGATATGATGATATCAAGACACAATTTTGTCTTATGAAATAACATAATATATAATATATAGTATATATATAAATTATTTCTAAACTACAATTCCAATTAAAAAAGCTAAAAATATTTATTAATAAATTTGATTTATTCCATATTTTTAGTATAGTATTTTTGAAAATTATTCATCAAAAAAAGAGAAATTATGTTATCCATAGTTAATAAAGATAAAGCATATGTTATTCATTATTGCATCAAGAATCGACAAGGCAACATTTTAGAAGCATCACCTGAAAGTAATCCATTAACATTTTATCCTGGTGATGGTAGTGTCTTGAAAGTGATCGAAGATGCTGTTGTAGCTGCAGGTGATACTACAAAAATAAATTTAACTATACTACCACAAGATGCTTTTGGTATTTACGATGCTTCTTTGATATTCAAAGTAAGACGACGTGCTTTTTTATCAAATGAACCTTTAAAACTACATCAATCAATTTATGCAAATACACCTAAAGGTAAAAAACTGGTTAAAATAATTGACATCACTACGAATACAGTAACGGTAAATGGGAATCATGAACTTGCAGGAAAAACACTTTATGTTGATATAAATATTATAACTAAATAACACTTTTCGTTATATCATTGAGAATTATTTACTTTTAAATTACCCTGCACAACAAGAAAGTTGCTTCACATCTTTATTAAATGTTTGCGCAGTGAGTTTAAGTCCTTCAACCATTGTTAGATACGGAAACAATTGATTAGCAAGTGCTTCTATCGTCATATGATTACTAATAGCCAAAGTCGCTGTCTGAATAATTTCTCCACCTTCATTTGCTAATATCTGACAACCAACAATACGACCACTGTCTTTTTCAGCCACTAGTTTAATAAAACCACGGGTGTCCATATTCGCTAATGCACGGGGTACGTTCTCTAAATCCAGTGTTCGGCTTTCCACATTCAAACCTTGATCTTTTGCTTGTTGTTCAGTGAGACCTACTGTACCCACTTGAGGATCTGTAAATACTACTGCTGGCATTACTGATAAGTCTATTGCGATATCATCACCAGTCATGTTACGCGCAGCACGGGTACCTGCAGCAGCGGCAACATAAACAAATTGTGGTAAACTGGTACAATCACCGGCTGCATAAATATTTTTAACATTAGTGCGCATGTGATCATCAATGATGATGTTACCACTTGTATCAGTCTTGACACCTACTTTATCCAGATCCAATAAAGCAGTGTTTGCTGTACGACCGGTAGCAACTAATAGTTGATCACCTGTAATGTCGCCGTTATTCGTTTTAAGTGTAAATTTCATACCACTAAAACTAACAGACTCCGGTGCGGTATTTAATAAAACCTTAATGCCTTCACCTTCAAATGCGGCAGTTAAACCTGCACCTATTTCAGGATCTTCTTTTGACAATAAACTTGATCGTGCTAATACCGTGACTTCGGTACCAATGTGACGAAATGCCTGTGCCAATTCCAATGCTACAACAGATGCGCCCAATACAATTAAATGTTGAGGTACAGTTTCTGCAATCAGTGCTTCTGTTGATGTCCAGTATGGTGTGTCTTTTAATCCAGGAATAGACGGGATTGAGGCACTGGCACCAACAGCTAATAATATTCGGTCGGCTTTAATTTCTTTTTCTGCACCATCAGTTTTTGTTACAATTAACGTATTTATATTTTTAAATTTTGCTTTACCACGTACTAAATTTATGCCGGGATTCGTTTCCAGAATACTTTCATATTTAGCATAGCGTAATTTATTAACCCATTCCTGTTGTTGCTCCATCATAATTTTACGATTAATGTTGGGTGTGTTTAAAGCAACCCCTTTAATTGCATGGTGTGCCTGGAGGTAAGCAATATAAGCGCCACGAATAAAAATCTTTGATGGTACACAACCAATGTTGACACAGGTGCCACCAATTACAGCACCACCTTCAATAATAGTTACAGATGCACCCTGTTCTACAGCTTTAATCGCTGCAGCGAAGGCCCCCGAGCCGGTACCAACGATAGCAATATGTAAACCAGTACCGCCTTCGTTGCTAGTTTTACTACTATCATTGTTAAGTAAACTTGCACTATAACCTTTAGATTCAATCGCTTTAAGTAACTGGCTGTTTTCGACTAAACCCTG
>JBGMQW010000151.1:0-8794 GCA_048060815.1 Thiohalomonadales bacterium
ATAAATTTCACAACACGGATAAGCAATCTGGATGCCATCAAATATTTTACACTCCATGGTATGGGTATCTCATTACTGCCGAATTGGTTAGCACGAGATGAGATCACTGACGGTAAGTTAATTAAATTATTTTCGAATTACGATGTTACTGCAACGGATTACGATAGTTCAATTTGGCTTGTATACCCATCAAGAGAATACCTGGCTAAAAAATCGCGTGTTTTTATCGATTTACTAACTAAGAAATTTAATTAGTTTTAATACTAATTACAGTTAAGATCAGATCGAAATAATCAGCGATTTCAACAACTGCGGTGGCGTTATCAAATTAAACACAGTATGAGTCATACTGGAAATTAATTGATTAATTATTTGAGTCCTTATAAATTTAAATTTTTTTTCATCCTTAAGCAAAGAACTATTTAAAGATCAAACCTGATTCTATTTATACTACCGGAATACTGAATTAACGTAATTTTCAAAATGATAATCCCTGAATTTTAACTGGCACTTTTTTACTCACTACTCTTACAATTGTTTAGCAATATTAAACATAAATTCATCAAACACATTTTTTTCTTTCTGATTGAATATTTATCTTTCATTTCTACGATTTTTATAGCTTGAATTATAAATTTAAAATACACTTTGTAGTGTGTTAATAGATTACTTATTGTTCACTTAAGTAAGAGTTAATTTTTTATGACACTAAACTAGATTAAGGAGAGCACGAAATGTACAAAAATAAGAACGTTATTTTTTCCCATATCATTGGAATTATCGCTTTTACACTTCTCACAAACACAGCGTTTGCAGAACGTGAACGTGTTCCGGGGTATGTAACTAATTCAAACGGTACTATCGTTCGCGGTAGTAGTGGTGAATGCGTGCATTCAAGTACCTGGAAACCAAAAATGGCGACTGTCGTGGGTTGTGATGGTGTCATACTGAAAGCCCAAATGAAAAGTGAAAGAGGTGGCGCAAGTGGTGTCGATAAAGCCTATGTGATTCCTGCTGCATCAATGTTTGCCTTTGATAGTGCCGAATTAACTGAACAAGGTAAAAAAGATTTAAAAGCCTATGCAGCAAGAATTAAACCCGAATTATCAAAAGCATTTGCTACTGTGATTGTTGGTCATACTGATAATAAAGGTGATCCTAAATACAATCTTGATTTATCAAAACGCCGTGCTGCTGCAGTACGTGATTATCTTATCGATAATGGTGCATTAGCCTTTAGGTTGCGTATTATGGGTCGCGGTTCAAAAGAACCAATCGCGTCTAACAGCACTGATGTAGGTCGTGCAAAAAATCGTCGGGTTGAAGTTATCGTTTATGGTGAAGCACGAAAACTGGATGTCTTACGTTTTCCTAGCGTGGCATTATTTCAGAAAAAAAGTAGTGAGTTAACATTGCGTGGCAAACAACTTTTGGACAAAAACAAAGGAGAAGCGAGAAAAAAATTATCACGAGCTGTCTACATTGAAATTATTGGCCATACAGATGATGTCGGTAGCAAAAAAGAAAATCAAATACTTTCTCAACAACGTGCAGAGGCTGTTAGCCAAAACCTGATTAAAGCAGGTGTTGATCCTGAGAAAATTATTACCGTGGGAGCGGGAGCCAGCTTGCCAATAGCCAGCAATCAAACTGAAGAAGGTCGAGCTCAGAATCGTCGCGTTGAAGTTGTGGTGTTAGGCCGTAAGAAATAACGAATCAAACGATTTGATTATTTAAACTGGGTGAACGATTATCATCCAGTTTAAATAATATACCCTATATATAGTCACACCAACCCTGCAATCCACTACAGCTCTCTTTACTACTCTTGTTAAATCCTATGGAAATCCATATTTTCATTATAATGGTATGTAAGTTGTTGATTAACATATTTATTAAGTGAGAAGACTGTCACAAACCGTGTTAGTTGTTTAATGTATATTTACATTAGAAAATGCTAATATAGCGACAAGTAATTAACCACATACGTAAAGGAATCGATGGGATGATGAGATTACAACGAACAAGTTTAATTTTAGGTACAGGTCTTATTTTTTTAACTGCTTGTGGTGGGGGTGGCTCGACAACACCGCAAACCATCGTAGATCCACAACCCGATCCTAAACCATTACCTGATCCGCCGGTTAAACCTAAATCAAATTATTCGCTATTCCTGCAACAAGGAATCGTCAGCATTAAAAATAGTCCCGATACCAATTTTGGTGCAAAAGATTTATCGGTTTGGGGCTTTAGCAGTGTTGAAAGCAATCCGCCTGGCAATGTCATTGTTCCAGGAACTACGATCGATGCTGAGATTAACAAAACAGTAACCGTTAATGTTAAAAATAATCTAGCAACAGCACATGATTTTAGTTTTGTAAATTCACAAGTTACTATTACGCCATCAAAGACTCCAATCGCAGTTGGTGCAACCACCACCTATACTATCACACCCAAAACTGAAGGTATCTTTATCTATAGTGATGCGCTTGTAAATGGGGTTAATCAGTCTCTCGGTTTATACGGTGTGATGATTGTTCGCCCTGCTGTTAGCCAGGGTAATGTTGTTTGGATGGGTGGCCCATCTTTTACAAAAGAAGTAACCTGGGTTATTGCCGATTTAGATTACAAAAACTATAACACCGTGGCTATTAACAATGGTGCAAATGATGGCGAAGCCAATGTTAAAACAGCAAATTATAAAGCCAATTATTTTTTAATGAATGGCATGAATGGTTTTCAGGCAATGGAAGATCCAAAGACAACTATTCAGGGAACTATTGATGAAATTGTACTGGTTAGGATTGCGAATACCGGTCAGTATTCTCAATCGCTACACTTTCATGGTAATCACTTTCAAGTAATTAGTCGTAATGGTGTTCGACTTAAAGAGTTTGAATCGCAGGATACTATTAATGTAAAACCTAGCCAGACTGCAATGGTGTTATACACTATTGATCAAATCGGACACTATCCGATGCACGTGCATACCGCTCAAATGGAAACCGGTGGTGGTGTTTATCTTAATGGCACAGCAGCCATGATCGTTGGCAAATAGGAGCATATTTATGAACAGTCATTTAATTAAAAATACAATATTAGCGTCTGCTATCACACTTACAGCTATTAATGGTTCAAATGCCTATGCCGAAAAAACGATACCACTAATTGCATTACCATCAGCTGCCAACACAACTCAAAACTTATCGGTAACCACACTGACTAAAACAATGAGTGATAATAAAGCGATTGAATTTTGGGTCTTCTGCCCTAGTGGATCAGGAACGGGTATGGGTAGCATGTGCCCGGGTTCACAGCTTAAAACCTTACCAGGTCCAACATTAACGATGAAAGCCGGGACTACAGCTAATGTCACTTTAAATATGCACATGGCACCACAAGAAAAATCAGGACCGATCACCGATGCAAACCCTTACATTGGCCACACCATTCACTTACACGGGCTCGATATGGAAACCCAATTTGATGGTGTCCCAGAAACATTTCAAGCTGAAGCAATTAATAATGGTTCATCTGTTGATCTTCGCAATGGTTTTGATTACCCGATTAATAGTGATCCAAACAATATTCGGGTAGACGATCGTTTTGTTGGCAGCCATATGTATCACTGTCATGTGCACACAGTGAAACATCTTGAAATGGGGATGTATGGTGCTTTTGTAGTAACCAGTAAATCTAACTCTAAATTAATCAACAACAGTGGTACTACAACTTTTGATGATGAATGGATTATGATGATCAGCACGGTTGATCCTGCCTATCATACAACGGCAGCAAAAGATGATAGCACCATTTTTGCAGATTATAATCCCCGATATTTTTTGATTAATGGTGAGGAAGGTAACGGTGCCCTTATTAATCCATTATTGAGTAAAACAATTACGTTAACATCAGGCCAAAGTAGAAATTTAGTGATTCGCTTAATGGGAATACATTCAACAAATGCCACATTTAGTATAATGTCGGGGGCAAATAAAATTCCGTTTACGTTATACAATGTTGATGGTTTTGCGCTTAAGACACCCAGAACTGTTACCAGCGTTGAGCTATCTCCGGGACAAACTAAAGATGTTATCATTACCCTTGATAAAGCAGGAACCTATAATCCTCAAGTTATGTTTGGTGATTTACGAAACAATCAACCCTACACTATCATCTACCCTGCTGCCGCTAACAGAACCAGCATTGTAAAAACGGAATTAATCGTTAAATAAGAATTAACTAAATACACACTAATTAGACGTATCAAAATTATTTGGTACGTCTAAATTCACTTCAGATCAAATCTTAAAATTACCAAACATTATTTTATCACTCTATTTTTCGTTCACTAAATAAGCATAACTTGATTATGTTATATAATTAGTTTCATTTCTTAAAAAAAGCTTAAATATATCTTAAAATAAACTTAAATTTTAAGGTTGAGATGAAACTATTGTAATAAACTCGGTTCATACTAATTACATTTATATAAATGCAATTACCTTAGGAGCATATAATGAAGGAACAATTTCTAACCAAAATTCTTATAGCCAGCTTAATACCCGCTGCATCACTGCTTGCATCTTCAAATGCAATCGCAGGAAAATTAATCTACGAAATAGAAGCAAAAAATGCACGACTTGTTCGAAATGTTACAGGCCCGGTAGTTGCATCAATTGATGGTGTCCCTGCTGAACCGGTTGACTCTTTTGTCTGGAGTGGCGTAGGGACAACTAAAATTAACGGACAACTAAAATTAAAAATTGATACCGTTCACAATACCGGAGAAATACACGCTGAATGGGAAGATCGTAATGGTCACTGGACCTATCACCAAACGACCTTTACTGCACCTGGACACCCTACTGGTGCACGGGTAGGACCATCAGTTAATGATATTGCGTTAATTAACAATGACCCGGTTACAACCAATGTTTACCTACACGGCGACAGTGGCGCAGCAGCTCCAGTCATTCCAACAGTGTTAAATTTACTGGCCACTTGGGGACCAGCTGAAATCACCCACAATGGTATCCCATTTGATAACCCATATGATGGACCTGTTCCTAACTGGGCTGGTCATACAATGACAACCGAAGGCATTCGAGGAAAAGACGGTAGTGTTCGTACCACAACTGGAGAAATATATAATCCTTCACAAGCAGCAAAGGGTGCTATCGATCATAATGATCTGGAATTCCATTTAGTATTCCATGATGCACCAGGTCCTAAAACAGCAAATTTTCCACCACCATTATCGTTCTTCTATCATATAACATTTGAAGACGTGAAAATTAATATAAAGCAATAATGTAAGTTAACAAATACCTGATACCGTTCTGATCAAACGATATCAGGTAGGTTACGAAAAAGAGGAAATAGTATTATCTTTACAGTATTTAAATTAATGAACTTACAACAAACACCGTTGTCTATTTATTAAAGAAAATATATTTTTGATAATGCGTAAGTTCAGTTTCAAGTTCCTCTTACTGTTTAAGTTAAATTTAAATAAAAGGAGATACATTAATGAATATTATAAAAAATAAATTAACTCCAATTGTAATCGCTTCAGCATTACTTTTTTCAGCTACTACTGTATTAGCAAATTCAACACCCGCTTTAACAATTGAAACAGGTGCTGCTAGCTCGTCTAAAATTACTAATCTGGTAGCGACAATGCAAAATGATACTCTATCAGTAAGCGGTAAAATGAAACGAGCAAATCGAACGCATCAGTTTATTCCAGGTAAGGTTAAAATAGAATTATTTGATAAAAATGGTGACTTGTTTAAAACGGTAAATGTAAGTCATAGAAAACACCGTCATCATGTATACAAACCTTATAAGTTCTCCAGCAATATAAAACTGGATTCTCATGAGATTAGTAAAGTAGTTGTAACACATAAATAGCACGTTAAATTAATAAATTCACCCACTCGCTAAATAGCGTAGTGGGTGTTTTCTCATTATTCAAATAACCCATCTACCGAAAGATAACGTTCACCACTGTCATAACAGAAGGTTAAAATTTGACTACCGTCAGGAATGTCAGCCAATTTACTCTGGACAGCAGCTAATGATGCACCGGATGAAATTCCGATAAAAATGCCCTCTTCACGGGCACAGCGATTAGCAAATTTAAAGGCATCTTCATGATCAACCTTAATAACACCATCTAAAATATCAGTGTTAAGAATTTCAGGAATAAAACCAGCACCAATTCCCTGAATTGGATGTGGCCCTTTTTCACCACCACTTAATACTGACGACGCACTTGGTTCAACAGCAAAAACTTTTAAGTCTGGAAATTTTTCTTTTAACGTTTCAGCACAGCCTGTTATATGCCCACCGGTTCCAACGCCTGTAATTAAATAATCCAAACCATCTGGAAAATCAGCAATAATTTCCTGTGCCGTTGTATTTTTGTGAGCTTCAACATTTGCCGGATTATTAAATTGTTCGGGCATCCAGCTATCAGAATTTTCTTTAATAAGCTCCTGCGCTCGTTCAATTGCTCCAGGCATGCCCTTCTCTTTTGGCGTCAAAACCAATTCGGCTCCAAGGGCAGACATATAACGTCTACGTTCTATTGACATTGATTCAGGCATGGTTAAAATCAATCGATAGCCTTTATAAGCCGCTACCATCGCCAAACCAATACCGGTGTTTCCCGATGTTGGTTCGATAATAACGGTGCCCTTTTTTAATATCCCTTTTTTCTCAGCATCTTCAATCATTGCGATTGCAATTCGATCTTTAATACTGCCACCGGGATTACTGCGTTCCAGCTTCATCCAAACGGAGTGCTTGCCGCCAAATAATTTTTGGAGCTTAACGTGTGGTGAATTGCCAATTGTTTCTAAAACATTATTTACTTTCATCTTATCTCCATGTGTAAAGTACAAATATTACTATAGTGTTAAATTTCAATGATAGCGTCAATATAAATAAATTTACCATAATCAATTATTATGGGCCTACATCCCATTTTTAACAAAAAATTTAAAAAAAAATAATTTTTTATTAAGCTAGTTTTAATAATCGTACATCATACTTAACTAACTGAAAGATAAATTATGATGTGATTATTACTACTAAACCTGTACTAAAATGATTCATTTAAAAATTAAAAAAGTAGCCTATATCGTTTTTTTATTTACACTTGTTTTTAATCAACAAGTGAATAACATGTCTATGTTTAAACCAATGAATCAGGATATGATGATGGAACAAAAATCCATATCACACTTGGAGAACGATGATCTCTCGGAATGCCATACAAAAATATGTTTCGAAATGTGTAAGCTAAGTACTATCTTAGCGATTGATAAATCAATAAAATTTAACCCGAATCCAATCTATATCAGCTCAATATTAAATGTAGATTACAACTTTAGCAATAATGAAGTAAATTTAGATCCGCTTTACCGCCCCCCTCAAACCATCCAAATCTAGAATTAACCAGCAATACAGACTATTTTTTAAATTTTTATAAGCGTTATAACGTGCGTATTTAACACCCGCAAATATAATTTGTAGGTGAAACCTATAGTGCGCACAGAAAACTAACGTTAGATGTTTTAATATTTACACTAAATAAGGAAATTAATAATGAGAAATAAAATATTCACAATGATATCGGCAGTAATACTAATACTCAGTTTTAGTACTTCTGCTAATGCAACACCAAGCTTTGCCAGTAAGTATGAAAAGAAATGCTCCTACTGTCATAATGCCTGGCCTCAACTTAATGCCAAAGGACGAAGTTTCCGGGAGCGTGGCTACCGTTTTAAAGAAGATCTAAAAGGAAAATCACCTGCATTTCTGGAATCTGGCAGTTTTCCAATATCGGCATTAATCCAATCACGCCCTTATGACAAAAAGCAAAGTGCTGAACGACAAATGAGAGCCATTCAGGAAATTGAATTATTCATTGGTGGTGCAATTAATCACAATGTATCCGGTTTCTTTGAAGTTGAAGCTGAAGATGACGAAAATAATTTTGAAGTACGCTTAGCAAATATGGCTATGTCGTATCGGATAAATGATCTGGTAAATCTCCACGCGACCTACGCACCTACGTTCTGGGCGGATTCATACGGTTTTATGGGTAATCAGTTTAAATTAACACGAAGTAAAGTTGGTTATATCGATCAAGCTTTTGCTGGTGTAAACGGGAAACCTCGTGATCGCCGACAAAATTTTGAGCTTTCTGGTCGTGCTAATAAATTCTTCTATATCGCAGGAATCAGTGGTGAGGCTGGCGATAGTCAAGGTGTCAAGAGTGATGCTATTAATGCTCGAATTGCTTATGACATATCAAATTCATTTATGATAGGTGCATTTACAGGTTCGGGTACCACAAAAGCTAATCCATTAATAGCAACATCTATTGATCAGGATTTCACTCGTACCGGTTTTGATTTTCAAGCTGATATTGGCAATTCACGAATTCAAGCTGCTTATATAATGGCTGAAGATGATCTAACAGCCACATCCACAGAAAAAAATAATGCTTATTCAGTGCAATATATCTATCACGTGAAAACAGCAACTGGCTCACCAACTTTTGTTCCTGTAGTTCGATTAGACAACTATGAAAAAGCTGATGGCAAAGATTCATATGATGAAGTAACGTTAAATCTAACCTATTACATTAACGAAAACTTTAAAAGCTTCATTGAATATTGGGAACAAATAAGTGTACCTAATTCTATTGTTGCAGATAATAGAACAACATTACAATTTACTGTTGGTTTCTAAAAAGTTTAATTCCTGTTAATTATAA
>JBGMQW010000152.1:0-8689 GCA_048060815.1 Thiohalomonadales bacterium
TTTATCTAAGCAATCTTGTAAGTTTTATCGAAGCTATCCCTTCTCCCCCTCCGGGAGAAGGCCAGGATGAGGGGATAAATTAAAGCAGTCAGCTATTATATTCCCTTAACAAGAAAAAATGAAATTATAAAATACGAGACCACAATAATATGAGCTATTATAAACGACATTTATTTTTCTGTACTAATCAAAGGGAAGACGGCAGTACTTGTTGCGCGAATCTCGGTGGGCAATTAATGCGTGATTATGCAAAAAAACGCAGTAAAGAATTAGGTCTAACTGGCAAAGGAAAAATTCGCATGAACTCGGCGGGTTGCATGGATCGATGTACCGAAGGCCCGGTATTAGTCGTGTACCCGGATGGTGTCTGGTACACTTATATAGATGAAGAAGATATCGATGAAATTATCGAAAAGCACGTTATAAATGGTAATATCGTTGAGCGGTTAAAAATATAATAAAATGTCAACTGAAAAATCAAGTGAAGTGTTTATCAATGGCCCTGATGGTCAATTACAATTAATCCATACCACTCTAAAAAATAGTTTCGATATAAATAGCGTCGCTATTATTTGCCATCCTCATCCCTTATACGGTGGTAGTATGAGTAATAAAGTAGTTCATATTATTAATAAAGCCTTTAATAATGCAGGTTTAAATACCGTACGTTTTAATTTTCGAGGTGTTGAAAAATCGCAAGGACAGTTTGCCAACGGAGTAGGGGAAGTAGACGATTTAATAGCTGTTTTTGACTACTTAGTACAACAAACTGAAATAAATAGTATTTATCTAGCGGGCTTTTCTTTCGGATCTTTTATAGCAGCACAACTGGCAAGTCGAGAACAAACGCCAATAAAAATAAAAAAATTATTACTCGTAGCGCCACCATTTAATATGTATGATTTTGCAAACGTTAAAATTAAAATTCCCTGCCTGGTGATACAGGGTGGAAAAGATACTGTGGTTGATCCTGAACAAGTTAAACAATGGGTTGCTAAACAAGGCAATAATGTTGAACTGGAATGGAATGATGAGGCTGAACATTTTTTTCATGGTAAATTAAATTTTATTCGTGATGCTGTTACGAATCACTGGTTTTAAAAGGATTTTCAAATAGTGTCAATTAACAGAAATGAAAATCTCATACTACAGTGTGATAATTTAGTTAAAAGTTACCAGGGTAATTGTGTTGTTAATGGTTTAAATCTGGCAATTGAGCAGGGAACATGTTTTGGTTTATTAGGACCAAATGGCGCAGGTAAAACAACAACATTGCGAATGATGTTAGGTTTAACTAAAGCGGATAGTGGCAAATTAACAATATTTAATAAATCAATTAATGAACACGCCAGAGAATTGCGCTCATTAATTGGAGTTGTTCCTCAAATGGACAATCTCGACCCGGATTTTACCGTCGCAGAAAATCTTGAAATTTACGCCAGTTACTTTGGTTTATCGGCTAAGTGTTTACAAAATAAAGTTGCTGAATTACTGAAATTTGCATCATTAGAACATAAAGCCGATGTCAAAATTGATACGTTATCAGGCGGTATGAAACGCCGTTTAACCCTCGCTCGTGCATTAATAAATGATCCCAAACTGATAATTCTGGATGAACCAACTACCGGGCTCGATCCACAGGCACGGCAAATAATATGGCAACGGTTAAGAGCGTTATTAAGACAGGGTAAAACGCTCATTTTAACCACACATTATATGGACGAAGCCGAACGCCTCTGTGATGAGTTGGTGATCATGGATTCCGGTGTAGTACTCGCAAAAGGCTCGCCTCGAGACATGATAGCCTCGTACATTGAACCTCAAGTATTAGAATTGTATGGTCCTGAATTAAACAACTGGTTAGAACTAAATAAAGAGCAGCTACCCGGTCGACTTGAATACGTTGGTGAAACTGTATTTTGTTATGTTAATCAAACCGAACAACAATGTGTAGATGATTTAATGGCCGTTGATGGTGTTTTTTGCTCTCATCGCGGCACAAATCTGGAAGATGTCTTCCTGCATTTAACCGGTCGGGATCTACGAGAATAATCTGGGAATTAAACTATGAATGGATTAAGTGATCGAACGGTTTTTATTCGTTGGTATCCTATCTGGTTTCGTCATGCCAAAGTCTGGTTTAATCTTATTGGCCCGGCATTAATAGGTAACATCGGTGAACCGTTACTGTATTTATTTGGTTTAGGTTACGGGCTGGGATTTTTCATTGGCACGGTTGATGGTTTGGATTATGTGACTTTTTTGGCAACCGGAATATTATGCTCCAGTGCCATGAACACCGCGAGTTTTGAAGGTATGTATTCTGCCTATACCCGCATGTCGGTGCAATATACCTGGAATGGCATGTTATCCACGCCACTCAATGTCCATGATATTATTCTGGGTGAAGCGATATGGGGTGGCACAAAAAGCTTAATCAGCGGTATTGCGATTTTAGCAGTGGCATCGTTGATGGGCTTGGTTGATTCAATTCTGGCGATATGGGTTTTGCCTATCGTATTCCTGATTGGTGTCTGCTTTAACTTATTAGGGCTTATCGTAACCTCAATGTCACACAGTTATGATTTCTTTCTTTATTATTTTACGTTGGTATTAACACCCATGTTGCTGTTAAGTGGTGTCTTTTTTCCGATTGAGCAAATGCCGGTATTAATCCAGACCATAGCTAACTTTTTACCGCTAGCCCATGCAATCCAGCTAGTTCGGCCATTAATGACCGGGGGAGAGTTAAATTCACTGATATTACATCTGAGTGTATTATTTCTATATATCGTATTAGCGTATCCCATCGCAGTGAAACAGATTAGTAAGCGCCTGATGGATTAGTGCTTAATCAAATTGAAAATTTTAACGCATTGATTTATAAGAAAGTATTATAAACTAACCAGCGAAAGTCTTGTTAAGACCAAATCCACATTACCAAAACTAATAGTGAAATCAGAAATTTTCGCTTGATTTCATTACATTAATTCAGTATATTAGCATTTAATGAATTACTGCTTCGGTAGTGACTAAATTGGTTGAAACATCTTACTGCAAAACCGATTTAGCTTATTCATTTTAACTCCTCCATCCTCCTTTGGTGGTATATTTTTTAACGCGACACCCTATGTCGCGTTTTTTTTTGCCAAAATTTAACATATTGAAAAATATCGTGAATTTGTAAAGTGAAACACTTTATTCTAGATATAATAACCTGAACGAGGGATAATTAATGCTCGTTAATGAAAGTATAATGTTAATCCACTGTTAAACCACAAAGAAATGATAGCTCTGCAGCAAGTATCAGGTATAATGCTTTGCTTATTCAGCGGAAATACTTGTAAGCCAAGGTTTGATCAGGTATTATTTTGCCTCATTTTTTCCGGAAACAACACCGGAATAGAGCACAAAATAGCTTTAACGCTGTGATACGCAGTATGGACATAGAGTAAAGTAAAGTAGAGTAATAAGATAAATGAAAACATTTTCAGCAAAACCCGAAACAGTCAAACGTGATTGGTATATTGTCGATGCTGCCGAGAAAACACTCGGTCGATTAGCAACAGAAATAGCATTACGATTACGTGGTAAACACAAGCCGGAATATACACCGCATGTTGATACCGGTGATTATATTGTTGTCATTAACTCGGATAAAATTCGGGTTACCGGTAATAAATTAAAAGATAAAATTTATTATCACCACACTGGTTATCCCGGTGGAATAAAAGACATCAGTTTTGAAAAATTACGCGCCAAAAAATCCGAATTGATCATTCAAAAAGCCGTTAAAGGAATGTTGCCAAAAAATCCATTAGGCCGGGCAATGTTTCGTAAACTACGTGTTTACCGTGGAGCAGAACATGATCATGCAGCGCAACAACCAAAAACATTGGAAATAGGTTAATCGAAAATGGCAGAAACACAACATTACAGTACCGGACGTCGCAAGAGCTCATCTGCACGTGTTTATTTAAAATCAGGAACAGGACAGATTACTGTAAACAAACGTCCTCTAGACGAGTATTTCGGTCGGAAAACTGCTCGTATGATTGTACGTCAACCATTAGATCTGGTTGATATGAATGATAAATTTGATTTGAATATTTTTGTTAAAGGCGGTGGTAACACCGGTCAATCCGGTGCTATTCGTCACGGCATTACCCGCGTACTAATAGAATATGATGAAACACTTCGTCCATCATTACGTAAAGCCGGATATGTAACACGCGACTCAAGAGAAGTTGAACGTAAAAAAGTCGGCTTACATAAAGCGCGTAAACGTCCACAATTCTCAAAACGATAATTCAACAACTACCGCTGTTGATACAAAAAGCCTGCGTTTTGCGCAGGCTTTTTTTTGTTCTGAATTTGCTTTAGTCCGGGTATTTTTCTATACTTGTACGTAATAGTTGTACAACTGTATAGGTAGAAACAGATATGAAAAACGTAAGCATTAGTGAACTTAGATGTAATTTATTGAAATACCTGAAATTTGCACAACATGGTGAACAAATCAATGTAACATCAAAAGGAGAACTATTAGCGACATTAACCTCACCAATTAAACAACAACAAATAGCTAAGGCAAAACTCAAAAAATTAGCTAAAACGGCAATTTTACATGATGTGGTATCTCCAACTGATGAAAATTGGGATGCGATGAAATGATTTTATTGGATACTTGTGCAATTATTTGGGATGCTTTAAATACCAGTAAATTATCAGTTAAAGCAAAAGCAGCAATAAAACACTCAGAAAGTGAATTATTAATTTGTGACATCTCTATCTGGGAGATTTCAATGCTTATAAAACGCAATCGAATTGATATTGATGAAACAGCATCAAGCTTTATTAATCTGATACTACAAACAAGAAATTTCAATATTCAGGAGATAACGCCTGAAATAGCAGAATTATCAGTTAACTTTGGATTAGAGATTAATAATGATCCTGCGGATCGCCTTATAGCCGCCACTTCAATTTACTGTAATGCGCCAATTGTCACGGGTGATAAAAATCTTAGAAATGCATCAATACTTGAAACCATTTGGTAAAAGAATAGCATTGTTTAATCATAACTTTTCAAGGAGTCTAATCTTCTCCTTATTAGTAGTAACTACCGCCCCCAAACAAATTCCCTAATCTGTTTACTATCACGCACTAAAGTAATGCTGGTAATAACCCCGCCAGTCACCCGATCATTGTTATTCCTGCTGTCATATACATCAAAATCAGGATCGTCCCGTATTTTATTTCTAAACTGTTGACTAGCCTGGCTGGACTCATGTTGTACACGTAACTGGCAAACAGAACTTTTACAATTGATATCAAAAAACTCACTCTGGCTAAAATTATTATCCGTTATAAAATTTTGTAGCTGGTCTTCAATTTCACGTTCCCATTGTGGATCATTTTGCCCATTGTTAAATAAATCCTGAACATATTTTTTTTCTTGCTGTGATTTACGGGTGTAGTAATTGTCAACAATCTCATCACATTTTCGAACTAAATTATCATCCGTCGATTCAAAATCAGCCATAGTTACATTATTGCTGTTAACGGTTTTCGAGTTAGATTTCAGGTTATAGTCAAGTTTTTTTTCCAATGATTTCAACGTTGTTAAGATACTATCAAGTGATTTATCAGTCGCTAGTAGTTTATAATTCAAATACTGATTCGTTTTATAAATAGAATAAAGTTGTGAATGTAAATTGGTTTTAAAGGGGACAGATTTTAAAGCGATATTAAAGGGGTCAGAGCCCTTAAGGTGGTTCTCTTTAAGGGCTCTGACCCCTTTAATATCGACCCCTTTAAGGCCCCCTTTAAAATCTTCATCAGCATTTACTTCTAAGCTGATAAATATAAAAACGATAAACAGCCCGTTTAAAATACCTTTTAATTGTGTCACCATAATCTAATTCTCTCTGTTACGAGTTAAATAAAATATTCCAGTTGATAAATTGGTAGATTTATCAAATGTTTCATCATATTGACTAACACTTTGTTGGAAATGTGAAAAGAACGGCACCTCAAATAACTTTTTAGCTGCAGGTGAGTTATGTTGAACCGTTATCTGACAAA
Organism: Thiohalomonadales bacterium; assembly: GCA_048060815.1. Classification (GTDB taxonomy): domain Bacteria; phylum Pseudomonadota; class Gammaproteobacteria; order UBA6429; family Thiohalophilaceae; genus CAYQUC01. The sequence goes on from JBGMQW010000152.1 coordinate 6,088, forward strand.
TAGTCGTTCGACAGTTCAGTGCAACTAGTTGTGAATCTTGTAACTGATTATTTGTTAACACCGATTGTATTGTAGATTCAATTTCACTGCTCCATAGCGTATCAATTTCTTCATTAAGCAATAGCTGTTTCCGGTTCTGCTTTTGTTGAAAACGTATATTCGAAGAAGCTTTAGCCGTCAATTTCATACACTTCTTAACAACATCTTTTGAGATTGAATTGAAATCCAGGTTGTAATCCGATGACTGAAACTCCGGAGAAGAAGCCGAAGGCATTAATAGCTGGCTATCTATTTTATCGGCAATGGTATTTAACGCCTCGATAATACCGGCTTGTTTCTGGCTAGCGTTGTCAATCTGTACTTGCAAAGAATGGTTCTGTTTAACCAGAATTTTTATCTTCTTTTTTAAGGTCTGGTATTGCTCCGTGTCTTGGTTTTCAGTATTGACTTCATCTGGATTACCATCGTGTTCGAAAAGGTCACTATTATCCGCATTATCAGGATCTTGAGTAAAATCACTTGTACTTATTTCAGATATGGTCGTTTGTGGCTTATCTGAATCGTAAAACAACAACCCTATATTAAGAGTAATTGAGATACCCAGTAAGCTCAGTAGTAGTTTGCTTGCTTTCATTCATCAATATTACCGAATTTGAGACGATTAATGTGTGCAAATCTGGCATTTATTGAACAAGATGCAGAACCAGGACGATACCTCCTAATGTTGTAAATTAGCAACAAAGGACAGTCTTGTTTTTTATTAATAAAATAAATAACTATATTTAGTTATATTCTATTCTAGAATTTACATTAAGAAATAATCTAATCTAATTGAATTTAACAAAATATATCAGATTTTCCTAATATAGTATGTGGTATAAATGATACATATTCAATAATGTTGTTTTTTTTACAAAAAAATGTTGCATGCACACAAATTGTTCGCTATAAATACAACTGAACATAAAAACTTAAATGTCTCATATGAGGAGATCACAAATGAATAATAAATTAATCGCTTTAGCTGTTGCGGCGGCAATAACCGTTCCGACAGTAGCAACGGCAGCACCAACCGTTGGTGGTATTATACAAGTTGAAATCGCTAATGTATCGAATGATGGTTATGGAGAAAATAACGGTCGTTTACAAGCTATAACGAAAGATCAATCTGCCACTAAAGTAAAAGATAACAAACGTGGTCGTTTATGGTTTAAAGGGAGTGAAGATCTGGGCGGTAAATTAAAAGCCAACTATAAATTCGAATGGCAAATTAATTCTGCAACCGGTTCTGTCAATGATGGCGCTCGTGAAAGCTGGGTGGGTTTATCCGGTGGTTTTGGTGCATTTGAAGTTGGTCGTATTAAATCATCCTATAAATACACCGGTGGTGTAAAGTATGATCCATTTGTCACAACCTACATGGAAGCTCGGAAAAGTGGCGGCATGATTGGTGGTGATTTCGGACAAAATAGTTTCTGGAGTTATGCGGCATCCTACAAAATTAAATCAGGTCCACATCGTTTTTGGATAAATGTGGGTCTTGATGGCGGGGATCAAGATCCTGTAGGTGGTGCTGGTAGTGCAGGACCAATTGTACCAGATTTCACAAACAATGAAATTACCCCTAAACTGAAAAAAGCTGCTGGTTCTTTAGGTGATATAGCCGCATCTTATTTGTTTAATGCCGGTAGCTGGGAAGTATTCGGTGCATACGGCAAGGATGATTCAATGACCAATGCTGAAAATGGAAACGATGCACGTACACTCATTAAAGGTGGTGGTAAAATTAAATTTGGCGGTGCACATTCTATCGCAGTACAATACGAACAGGATGATAGAAAGGGACCTAGTGCTGATTCAACACTAATGTTTCTTGGTTACCAGTTCAAAATGGGTAAAACCGTGTATGTTGCTCAAATAGGTCAAACAGATCATGATAATGATGCAAATGACACAGATTATTACGCACTTGGTGTAATTCATAAGTTCAGTAAAACAACACGTACATTCATAGGTTATCGTGTGAGCGATAAAACTAATGCTGCTACAGCTGGTGTTGGTTCAAAGAATGACCTTAGCGTACTCAGTCTTGGTCTACGGGTAGCTTTCTAGAATATGGATTTCTAATAATAAAAAGTAGTATATGAAGTACTTGAACGGGGTCAGTTGACCCCGTTTTTTATTATTCACAGATTAAATTCCACACCATGAACCTGAAGTATCGTCTGACAATACTCGATAATTTTTCCTGTTTGGCTGCAGAGTGTCCGGACGACTGTTGTCATGGCTGGAATCTTCATCTTGATGCAGAAACGCTTGGTAAATGGCAGCAGATTGAAAATAAATCCATCAGGGTCGAATTACAGAATTCTATTTCAATTATCACTGAAAATGGCCGGGCAGCTGAAGTAGTCAAACAACAAAGCGACGGTCGTTGCGTATTTTTATCAGAACAAGCTTTGTGTACGATTCAACAGCGTTGTGGCCATGATTATTTGCCTGAAACCTGCCGCGAATATCCGCGTGTATCAATTAGCTCCAATGAAACACAATTATATTCAGCACACTTATCCTGCCCTGGTATTATTCAATTATTGGCAAA
>JBGMQW010000153.1:0-4050 GCA_048060815.1 Thiohalomonadales bacterium
CCGTGACCTCGAGTTTAAAACAATTGCACTTTAGTTGGACGCAATCCAGCCAGGTGGCCAGTTATACTTTATATGTAAATCCCGATGGTGCATCGGGATTTACACAAGTAGTGGCTCCCGATCTCACCGGTACAACCTTTAATCTGGATATAGCCGCGCACAAACTCGATTGGATGAACGCGAAGTACAGGGTCGAAGCTTGTATTAAAAGCTTTTGTACCACCTCAAATGAATTAACGGTAACCGATCAAATGCTCGACAGCATTGGTTATATTAAAGCGAACAATACCGGTGCGGGTGAAAATTTTGGTAGTGCCGTGGCATTGAGCGATGATGGCCTGGTCATGGCGGTGGGTGCTCCGCGTGAAAGCAGTAATAAATCCGGCGTTAAAAATACCGCAATTGATTCGGGCGCCGTGTATCTCTTTAACCGGGATAGCGTCACCACGAACTGGATTCAACAGGCCTTTATTAAAGCTAGCAATGTTGAAGCAGGGGATCTGTTTGGTGCTTCTGTGGCACTGAGCAGTGATGGCAAAACCCTGGCGGTGGGGGCGGCGAGTGAAGACAGCGATCAAACTGCGGTATTTAATTCCGGTAACCTGCCAACGAGCCCTGATAACAATGCGGCTATCGATGCCGGTGCGGCGTATGTTTTTACTCGAGATACCAATGGTGCCTGGAATCAACAGGCCTATATTAAAGCCAGTAATACCGGTGCGGGGGATAGCTTTGGGCATGTTGTGTCACTGAGTAACGATGGTAATACCCTGGCAGTGGGGGCATATAATGAGGACAGTCTTATTCCGGGTATTATTAATGACAGTATTAATTTTCCGGTACCGGATTTAACCGAAACTGCAACGACAGATGCGGGGGCGGTTTATGTGTTTTCACGGGTCACTACGACCAGTACGACTAACTGGGTACAACAATCTTATATAAAAGGTAATAATCAAACGATCTCGTTTAATCCGAGTAATCCGAAACCACAAGATTATTTTGGGTACTCAGTGGCGTTAAGTGGTAATAGTAGCACGATAGTTGTTGGAGCTTATGGAGTGGACAGTCCTACTACTATTGATTCAGGTGGTGCATTCATATTTACAAATGATGGTAAGGGTGTTTGGTCACAACAACAAAATGTATTTGGTCCTATATCAAACGCTAATTATGGATGGTCAGTTACAATTAATGATAATGGTAACATCATGGCTATTGGTGCTAAAGATGCGACTGTACTTGTAGATGGTAGTATTGTAGGTCTAGTTTATTTGTTTAAAATAAACTCAATTGGTAATTGGGAATTAGGAGATGTAATGAACGCACCAAATCCAAAAACAGGTGATAACTTTGGTGCAGCAGTATCTATGAGTGGTGATGGTACCACCTTAGCTATAGGGTCATCAGGTGAGGATGGTAATTCAAGAGGTATTAATAAAGCTTTTAACCATTTTGCAGCGAATGCAGGTGCAGTATATATTTTCTTACGACGACCAATATATTGGTTGAATAAATCCTATATTAAAGCAAGTAATACTGATATAGATGATTTATTCGGAAGCTCAGTGGTACTCAGCGTTGATGGTAGTGTCCTGGTTGTTGGTGCACCTGGTGAAGCCGGTGCTTCGAGTGGCGTAACTAATAATAATATAACCCCGGACACTCAAAATGCTGCAGCCGGTGCAGGTGCAGTTTATTTATATTAATAGAGGTTATAATTATACTGATCAGCAACACTTTGTGATTCTCATCCTTATTGGGTTCAGGCCAAAGGTATTCACCATGGAAAGTGTTACTCAACTAAAAAATTAAATCAATCTTAATGAAAGTCTATTTTTATTCAAGCAGGACCTCATACAATTCTTACAAAAATATCATTGTAAATAACTAGTTAGAAAAGTAAATTAGTGTCATTAAATAGATCTTAAAATAGTGATTTAGTGAGGAAAAAATGCGGGATGTCGATTTAGTTTCAGCCTGGGAAGAATATCCAAATTATTCTATCAATATTGAATCAATAGAATATCGTCTTCAACTTAAATTTAGAGATGTAATTGTTGCAGATAGTGAAAATGTTTTAAAATTAAATGAACCGGGAATTAAATCTAATTATTATTTCCCACGTGAAGATATTAATCACGATTATTTTTGCCTTACTAATAAAGTAACATTTTGCCCCTTTAAAGGACTTGCTTCTCATTGGGCTTTATCTACAGAAGATGAAGGTACTAAAATTTTAGCCTGGAGTTATGACGACCCATTTAAAAAATTAAAAATAATTCAAAATTATGTTGCATTTGATCTCGGTGAGAGTGTCGCATCTGTGATACATTGAACCTAGATTACGCAGTTGAATATTAATAAAGGAAAAAAGTTAGTTGAACAAGTGATAATAAAACGAAATTAACTGAAGTGACTCATGAAATCAGATGATGGAATGGTCATTATAACAATAGTTTTACAAGGGACAAATATATCATGGATAGAAATAAGGAAAATGGTTCAATAAAAATGCAACGGTTGGCGTCAAACGGCAGCACAGACAAACAGAGTCAATTCATCAGTTTATTTCAATTAATGAATAAAGAATTGTTACGGGATTGTTTACGGAACAAAAAGGACAAGCCGCATCAAACATAGGCAGTATCACTATACTAATTATCGTTGATTTTTAGAAGTTTTGGTAAAAATTACGAGTTTTAACGTTTGACTCGTAATTTTCTTTGTCTATCACTAAGTCACTTATTTTTTTATTATTCAATTGATCCACAACAAGATTACCAATTATTTTATGTACTCGAGCTGTAGGATGAATTTCATCAAAGAAAATATATTTTGAGAATTTCGCATAGTTACAGCCTGGATAATAGCTGAGAGTTGCCGAACTGAAACAAGCATTTGTTATATTGGTAAAACCGGCTTCTGGTGCATGATCTAATAAATGATTAAAAGCTTTAAATAAATCAAAACGAACCAATTCAATTTCATTATTATGGCTAATCTCTTTTAAAACGTGCTTTAATTTCTTGTTATATCGTTTGGCTAAATAATTAGCATGTTTTATTAATTGAGGCTTTTGTGTAACTTTAGCAAGGAATGTTATTGCTGGAGTGTTACTAATATCAACAACATTAATGACTAACAGATGCTTCACACCGGCATTGATAAGTAATTGTATTTGTTGTTGTTCAATAAAGACAGCGTTATCAACATATAAATTTGCAATTGTATTATCCGGGATTATGCTTGCATCAAACACATCATTACTGCCAATAAACACTACATATAAAGCATCTGATGGCGCACTACCATTTTTGTTTGCCAAAAAAGCCATGATCTGGGCAGAAAAATCATTTGTTTCCTCTCCTGCAGCACGTGCACCGTTGACGGCATAGTTTCCTCCGGAAGAGAGGCCTAATAAATAAAGAGATGCTTTTGCATTTAGATTTAATGATTTCGCTATAACATCAACAGCGGTTAAGCCATTGGTAATGCGGTTATTAAAATAGGGTGGATCTGGTAAGTCGCCTGCTATGGAGGCATAATTTCCGGTGTCAGATAAACTGTCTCCAAAAATAAAAATATCACTATACGATTTATCAGCCCAAATAGGTGGTGAAACAAGTAGTGCAAGTAATAGTATCGAGAGGCTGCGCCAATTACTGAACCTTGTTAAGCTCATTTGCATATCTCCTTATTTGCTGATAATCAATGCTTAGATATATATGTTACCTTGATAATGTTTATATCACAATTTAAACGAGGTTAATTGTGTTGTGTCTAATACACTATAATAAATCCAGTATTAAAACAATGGTAGTTCGATTGTTTGTAACACAACATATATTAGTAAAAAGATTGTCAATAATTTTAAAGAGGCTTCACCTGTGGATACAAATATTGAGTGAAGTAAGGTTTTTAAGTATCTCATAGAAGAAATAACATTATGTATTCTTGTCATATTCAGCACCTATTCTAAAATTGTAAATCCGCCTTTAACATATTTATAGTTTCAAACTATAACATCCTTATTCCACGTTAAATCCA
>JBGMQW010000153.1:4150-8640 GCA_048060815.1 Thiohalomonadales bacterium
GATATAAGTTTGAATTAATTAAGATGAAATAACCCAAACAGGTACACATCTTGCTCCAGTCTTGCCATTTAATTTATTAATGCTTTTTTATTAACCAGCCAGGTGAATCTGAATGTACTTTGGTGTTAATTCTAAATTAAGCATATGAATAATATCAGCAATTTGTATAAACTAGATTCATTCGCGAGCTGATCGCTATGCAATGCAACCTTAATTTTCCTTCTGATTATTTTAGGATTATCAACTACATGAAATACAAAGACCTACGAGATTTTATTAAACAACTCGAAGCCCAAGGCGAGTTAAAACGAATTACTCAGGAAATCGATCCGAATTTGGAAATGACCGAAATTTGTGACCGGACTTTACGAGCAGGAGGCCCGGCTATATTATTTGAAAACCCCAAAGGTTTTAGTGTCCCGGTATTGGCGAATCTATTTGGCACTCAACAACGTGTTGCTATGGGCATGGGTAAAGATAGTGTCGAAGATTTACGCGATGTTGGTAAATTATTGGCTTTTTTAAAGGAACCGGAACCGCCAAAAGGCATGCGCGATGCCTGGTTAAAGTTGCCCATTTTTAAACAAATTTTAAATATGGCACCGAAAGTTGTGAAATCAGCTCCGTGTCAGAAAAATATCATTGAAGGTGAAAGTGTAGATTTAAGTAAATTACCCATTCAAACCTGTTGGCCTGGTGATGCTGGACCACTGATAACCTGGGCATTGGTAATTACCAAAGGTCCAAATAAAGATCGACAGAATTTAGGTATTTATCGGCAACAGGTTATAGGTAAAAATAAAGTCATTATGCGCTGGTTAGCTCACCGTGGTGGTGCACTGGATTTTAAAGACTGGTGTGAAAAATATCCAGGTGAGCCATTCCCTGTTGCTGTGGCACTAGGTGCCGATCCAGCAACAATTTTGGGTGCGGTAACACCCGTTCCCGATGCTTTATCAGAATACGGATTTGCGGGTTTGTTACGTGGTGATAAAACCGAAGTTATTAATTGCACAGGATCTGATTTACAAGTACCGGCATCGGCCGAGTATATTCTGGAAGGTTTTATCTACCCGGACGAAGTAGCCGATGAGGGACCATTTGGTGATCACACTGGTTATTATAATGAAGTTGAATCGTTTCCGGTATTTACCATTGAACGGATAACCCATCGTGATGATCCTATTTATCATAGTACCTATACCGGTCGTCCACCCGATGAACCGGCCATTTTGGGTGTGGCTTTGAATGAAGTTTTTGTTCCTATTTTACAAAAACAATTTCCAGAAATTGTCGACTTTTATTTACCACCCGAAGGTTGCTCATATCGAATGGCAGTAGTAAGTATGAAAAAACAATATCCCGGTCATGCCAAAAGAGTCATGATGGGGGTTTGGTCGTTCTTGCGGCAATTTATGTACACCAAGTTTGTTATCGTAACTGACGATGATGTTAATGTACGTGACTGGAATGATGTGATATGGGCGATGACGACGCGCATGGATCCGGTACGGGATTGCACGTTAATCGAAAATACCCCAATTGATTATCTGGATTTTGCCTCACCGGTTTCCGGCCTGGGTTCTAAAATTGGTTTTGATGCGACGAATAAATTACCGGGTGAAACAACTCGTGAATGGGGTGTGCCGATTGCAATGGCGCAGGAAGTAAAAACACATATTGATAATATTTGGGATGAATTAAATATTTTCGAAAATAAGGATTCGACATGACTATGGGGGATATTGTATCAGGCCGATGTTTTTGTGGTGAAGTGCAGTTTGAAATTGAATTACCGGTATTTGGTATTATTTATTGTCACTGCAATATGTGTCGTCAATCCAGTGGTGCTGATTACACAACCTGGGTTCGGGTTTTATCGGATAATTTTAAAATCACCAAGGGTAAAAAAAGTTTAACGGAATTTGTCGTAACAGAAAATACCAGTAGTTATTTTTGCAGTAAATGTAGCAGTACTATTTATACGTCAGATAAACAATACACAGATTCCGTCGGTGTATTACGTGGCATGATACACGGTGATGTTGGGCAATTACCATTAAAGCATTTCTTTTATGATCATCGTGCAGCCTGGGTTGATGTTCACGATGATTTACCAAAATTCGGTGGTGAAAATGGTTTTGAGCCGTTAGATTAAAATTTTTATTAGCCGCAAAGGAAATCAAAACCATTATTGTATTTACTCCCTCTCCCTCCGGGAGAAGGTTGGGGTGAGGGGAATTCAATTAGATTCAGTACTTCCTCCTTTCTGTCAGGTCATGCGTCTTTACGGCACACGATCTTGATTTCTAAAATATCATGGTATCTAATCTTCCTTCATAAGATTCGTATTCAAAATAGCATCCAACCCTGATTTCAAAGTGGGATATTGAAACTCAAAATTAATTTCTTTTTGTAAACGTGAAATATCCATACTACGAGATTCTTTTAAATAGGACATCATGCCCGGAGTAATGGTTTTTTCAGCTTCGATCCAATTTATTTCAGGTGGCCGTGGTAATCCAAGTGCATCGGCAATGGTAAAAAAGTATTCGGTCATATTGCCAGTTTGGCCATCACTCACATTATAAATCCGATTTTTTTTGCCATTGATCGCTACTTTAAAGCAGATCGTTGCTAAATCATCCGAGTGGATTCTATTGGTTCTTGGTGCTAAATATTCATGTAACACCGGAACCTGATTTCGAATTCGTTGCTCGGGTAAACGGCCAGGGCCATAAATTCCAGCAACGCGTAGAATGTTAGTTGGCACTTTACGAGTTTTAGACCACGATATTAACTGTGTTTCTGCATCCAGGCGTCTTTTAGCACGTCTTGCTTTAGGATTTGTTGGTGTACTTTCATCCACTGATGCGCCTTGATGATCACCATAGACACCAGAAGTGCTGATCAGTATAAATCGTTCAGGTTTAATCTTTTGTATTGCAAGTGCCTGCAAAAACACATCAATTCGAGGATCGTTACTGCCCGTCATTGGTGGCGGTACAAAATAATAGATTATATCGACATCTTGAGAAATTTCAGGGACATCGTTTTTATCGAAATTACCAATTAATGCATTGATGTTATTCGACTTTAAAGCTGCAATGTTGGTGTTACTACGACATATTCCACTGACGATTGCGCCTTCGTTTAACCACAATTTAGCAACGCGGATACCAATATCGCCACATCCAGTTATAAGTACATTCTTCAAGGGTTTATCTCCAATAAAAATTCATGGATAATGCGCGGTTCATCTTTGTATAAAGATACTTAACTTAATTAATTATTATGTTTACTTACTATAGGGTAACAGATTTTTGAAGACTGTCACTATTTTACCGAGCAAACATTCGTTTAGTGCTGCTAGACACGAGACGGTGCTTGATGCGGCTTTACGACAAGGTTATTCGTTGTCATATGGATGCCGTAATGGTGCTTGTGGCTCATGCGTTAGTAAGCTTATGGAAGGTAAAGTTGATTACCCAAACGGAACTCCCCCTACTTTAATAACTGATGAACATGGAGAAGAAGCAATTGTTTTGTGTCAAGCTATACCTTTAACTGACATTACGATTGAAGCTAATGAAATTGACGCAATAAAAGATATTCCGGTAAAAACATTACCCTGCCGAGTGATATTAATTGAACACCTTACTCATGATGTAATTGAGATGCGGTTAAAACTTCCGGTCACGGAACGATTACAATTTTTGGCCGGACAGTATATTGATTTTTTATTAAAAGATGGCCGTCGCCGAAGTTTCTCAATTGCCAACACACCACATAATGACGAGTTCATCGAATTGCATATTCGGCATATTCAAGATGGCCAGTTTACCGGGCGTGTATTTGATGAAATTCATGAAAAAGATATTTTAAGAATCGAAGGACCAAAGGGAAGTTTTTATATCCGGGAAGCATCTCATCGACCCAGTATTATGATGGCCGGAGGTACCGGTATTGCACCAATAAAAGCCATGGTTGAATACAGTCTAGCAGCAAATTTAAAAAATCCGATTCATATTTATTGGGGAGCTGAATCACTTCGTGACTTGTACATGCATGAGGTATTATTAAAATTAGCAACCAAATATGAACATATTCAATATACGCCAGTTCTAAATAATCCTGTACCAGAAGATAACTGGAAAGGTCGTACCGGATATGTTCATTTATCCGTAATGGATGATTATCCTGATTTAAGTGAATATGATTTGTATGGCTCAGGACCACCAGTAATGGTGTATGCAGGTCGTGACAGTTTCCCTGAAAACGGTCTGGATCTAAAGAATTATTATTCTGATGCCTTTGAATTCCAAATAGATTGATTATCCGCCAAGCCACCAAGAACACCAAGTAAAATCAAACATTTACTTTTTGTTTTTACTCCCTCTCCCTGGGGAGAGGGCTGGGGTGAGGGGAAAAACTAAAACAGTTCAATTAGTTTATTTAATCCTCATCCTTTGTAATTATTTCGAATTATT
>JBGMQW010000154.1:0-8627 GCA_048060815.1 Thiohalomonadales bacterium
GAACAAATTCAACTGTGTGATGATATTCATGCTGAGGAAAAACTACAAATACAGAAATTTATGCTTCGAATTCTAACTCTCGATAACTCACTAGCAACAGAATCGTATTTTAATTCTAATATTGAAAATCTGGAACATTCAATTGATGTATTACGTGAGAAAAGTGCTTCTTTAAAGAGTGAAGTGGATCATGATAGTTTAACAACGATACACAGTCGAAAAAAAATATTAAGTTACCTTACTAGTGAATTGCGTCGCTGTCAGAAAAAAAATATTTCACTCGCTGTTGTCGTAGCCGATCTTGATAATTTTAAAGTGGTTAATGATACTTATGGTCATTTGGCTGGTGATGTGGTGTTAAAACATACTGCTGCCCGAATACAAGGTTCGATACGTGATATCGATTTAGTTGGGCGTTATGGTGGTGAAGAATTTTTAATTATATTGCCAGGAATCAATATTAAAACAGCAAAAATTATTACTGAGCGTATCAGAGTAACTGTTGCAGAAACGCCAATAAAATTTAAAGGTGATAAAATAACGATAACAATTAGTTTAGGTATTACAATGGCAAAACCAGAAGATGATATTAATTCATTATTTAATCGAGCCGATAATTTAATGTATGAAGCTAAACTAAGTGGTCGAAATTGTATTAACTGGGGATAAAAAAAGTTTGTTTTATGGATTTTTATCAAGTTCAGCATGAATACTGGCAAAATTGCGTGGCCACGGTTTTGCTTTTTGTAATGTTTTTGACAAAGATGATCGGGCTTTTAAAGCACTGTTTTTATCCGGGTAGACTCCGTAGACCAGCGCAAACCAGTCTTTACCTTGTCGTTTTACATTAAAATATATTGCTTTGCCCTGAAGATTATTTTCTAGCACAAATTTTTTAACACTGCTTTCATTTCTGGTTCCTAGTAATTGTAAAGTGTAATTCGTTGGACTTTGCCCCCAAAGCCAACTTGATTGCTCTTTCACAGATTTTGGCAGCGAAGTGGACGATTTAATAATATTTACTTTTTCAATTGAGCTATCGATTTTAGTGACGGCTTTATTTTCTTGTTGTCTTTTAATCGCATTTTGAACATCGATAAATGGTCTAATCCATGGTTTGCCTATGCCGATTTTCTTTGGAATTGCTTTAATTGTATTTAATGCAGTTAGTTTATCTTTGTACGAACCATAAATTAAGTGATACCACATTTCACCATTGCGAACTGAAGTGAACATGGCATATTGTCCTTTTAGTTTCTTTTTGTTAGCAAAATTTGTTATATCATCTTTATTTTTTGCACCAAGTAACTGTAGTGTATATAGCTTTTTATTTTGCGCTAGTATCCATTTTTCATCATTAATATTTGTTAGCAGAGAAGTTTGTTTTTGCTGTTTGGTTTTTATAACCTGAAAAGATTTTGTATTTGATTTGCCATTTTTAGGGTGGGTAACGCTCACAGACCATTTTTCCGGTTTTAAGCCGGTCGTCAGTGATATTTCAATTAATTTGTCATTTACAATTTTAACTTGCTGTGATGATAATCTCTTACTATTACCAGACCAATCAACTGTTACATAACTCCGTTCACTAAACCCCTTGCCAATTAAAGACACTTGTTGTGGTTTCTCACTAGCTGAAATGCGTTGTGGGATAATTTCTTTAATTTCGGGAGATATAATGGCTGGTTTTGTTTCTTTCGGGGATGTTGTTTTTTTCTTTTGAATAGTGTCAGTATTTGTTGTTACAACTGTAGAATCGAGTAAATTTTCAGTCGACGTATTTAATTCTTTATCGAGTAATATTATTCGTTCTTCAAGATTACCCGGGGGTTCAGTATTTAAAACTGGCTCTACTGGAACAACAGTTTTTGGTATTTCAGTAATAACGACTACCTGATCATCATTAAGTTTTATAGGTATTTGTTTACTTTCAGGTGTTTTATTTGGTTCACTAATATCCGGTTTAATTGCTTCCTTTATGTTGTTTTCAGCAATTCTATTCTCAGCGGGTAAACTTAAAACAATTTTTTCACTGTCTTCAAATAATTCATTTATGCTATCTTGTATTGTTAAAACGATACCAATGATTATTGCCGCAATAGAACCGGATATGAGATATTTTCTTGTAGGAAAGTGATAATTTAACTCGCTAAACAGTGCATCGTTATTAGAATTTTCAATACCTTCCTGTAGTGCTATGTGCGTTAATTTATTAATTTGATTAGGATAACCATCCGATCCACGATAAATACGCCGTAATATTTTATGATCGATAGGGTTACTTCCGGTTAAACCAGCAACAGTAAGCCGGTTGTATATGTACTGCTCGGTTTGCTCTTCATTAAACGGAGCTAGTTCCATACTGTGAGTTACACGCTCGCGTAAATGACTGATAGTTGAAGATTTTAATGTGGCATCAATGGATGGATCAGAAAATAATATTATTCTCAATAATCGTTGAGCATTTAATTCTGTATCAGCAAGTTGAAAAATTGTTTCAAGTGTCTCGATCGGAAGTTCGTGGGCATCATCAACCACAAGTATCGGGATAACACCATTAAGTTTTAATTCGGATAGTTCTTCTATAAATAGTTGCTGTATGTCACTCGATGTTGACAGCTGAGATTTGAATCCAAAGCCATTAAATATATAACGTAGTAGTTGATCACTATCCATTAAGGCATTTGCTTCAATATTACAGATTTGCCAGTCTTCATCTGCCATTATTTCAAAGCGATGTAACAGGCTGGTTTTCCCAACCCCTTCGTCCCCGGTAACAATTAATAGTAAATCACTGTATTGGGTGAGATGGTGTAACATGTTGAGTCGTTGAACTCGATCGGCATCCAGAAATAAAAATTTATCGTCAATTTCCTGGGAAAAAGGAGCTTTGTGTAGACCGTATTGCTCCAGGTAACTTGGTTCGAGCTGATCGAGTGGTTGATTAGAAAAGTGTTTCACTGTGGTACATCCATACCTTTCATAAATACTACTTTAAAACCACGATTTATTTGTTTGTCGCGCCAGGTCATCATTGCCTCTAGTGCTCCTTCATAAGATTCAAAATGACTCCGTTGCACACGTCCGGATTTACCTTGGTAGCCTGATTCACGAATCAATGTCCAACCCCCAATAAGATCGGCCTGTAAAATTAACTGATAAAATCGGGGAGGTTTATCCTGCAAAGCAGGGATTTGTAGGTATAAACGCATCGTGGTTCCCGATTTTTAAACAACATACTCAATCCTGAGATAACGCTAATTTAATGAGTTTTTGGTAGAATTTCTACAGTATTCTCATGTTAATTCCAATGTCATTTCTAGTATACGCCACATAAGCCAATGATATATAGTGAAAATTTGATTTTAAATTCACTTTCATTAAATTCAGTAGTGTTTCTTTTATAAATATAAATCAGTCAAATTTCGGTAATTTCTCTCAATAATCATGTTCATTTGGTCGATAACATAACTAGAGCTGAAATGAGCTATGTTACTGTTTTGCTTAATAAATCATCATTATACCGAGTTAATTAATAGAATCAATCTGGAGTGCAAGCCAAGTTGTTTATGGCTAATGAGAAATCACAAACACAAGAAAATCGGGTAACATCCGTAATTGCGATACCAGGATATAAAATTATTGATATTCTTGGTCGTGGTGGTATGGCAATAGTCTATAAAGCTATCCAGGAAAGTGTCGGTCGGACGGTAGCGATTAAAGTGTTGGCTCCGAATCATTCTGATGAAACATTCACCGATCGTTTTTTGCGTGAAGCACAGATTATCAGTAATTTAACACATCCCAATATTATAACCGTGTTCGATGCCGGTGTGGTTAAGTCATACCATTACATGTCGATGGAATATATTACTGGTAAGACATTACGTGACGCACGAGACGACTTATCACGTAAACAAAAAGTTGATATTTTAAAACAAATTGCATTGGCATTGAATTATGCTGGAAATAAAGGTTATGTGCATCGAGACATAAAACCTGAAAATATAATGTTGCATGAAGATGGTCGTGCTGTGCTGATGGATTTTGGTATTGCTCGTGGCGATGATACATCAAATGGTTTAACCTTAACTGGAAAAGCAATCGGGACGCCATATTATATGAGTCCTGAACAAACCAAGGGTGTCAAGGTTGATCCAAGATCGGATATCTACAGTTTAGGGGTGGTATTATTTCAGGCCTTAACCGGTTATGTCCCCTATGACGGTAATTCATTTGTTGATGTTGGCATAAAACATCTTTCAAAACCAATTCCTACATTACCAAATGGACTGGAATCATTCCAGGCGATAATTAATAAAGCAATGTCGAAAGATCCTGCCCATCGATATCAATCGGGTGCTGAATTAGTAGAAGCTTTAAATAATGTTTCATTATCCAGACTTGATTCAATCGATGCAAAAGCAGTGGTTATTAGTAAAAAACCAACTAATTATGATGCTGCTACCCTGGTTGAACCAAAATTACAACAGCCGCTAAAAACCTTAAATAAAAATAAATCGAGATTAAAAGAAAATACAAAATCAGGATTAAATGTAAGAAGTAAAACACATTATTTACGTAATTCTACATCGCAAGAAATAAAAATTACAAGTACCGATGAATTTAAAGCATTAAAAAAACGTAGTCGGTTATTGTATTTAATATTAATAACAAGTCTGGCTGTGGCGGTTTATTATAATAAAAAAACACTGGAACCCTATTGGATTAAATATGCGCTTCCAGTATTACATGAATATTTACCGGATGAGTTAAAACTTAAAATTGGATTGGATAAAATAACGTTAGATGCTGAAAATATCCAGAAGAACGAAGAATTAATCAATAAAAAACAAAAAATAGTTATAGTCAAAGCTCCTGAAACTTTATTTGATTTAAAAAGTTTTACAAATATAGAACAGGATAATGCATCAGAAGATAGCGACTCGTCAAAAATAATTTCTGACTCAGAATTACAGGTTTTAAAAGAAAATCTTAATGAACAACCACAAAATGCCAATGAGCTTATTTTGTATTACAAACAATTATTGAATAACGACATAAACAATAGTAAAGCACATAAAGGAATAACTGAATTACGAGTCTGGTTTTTAAAACAGTTAAAAGAAAGTTTGAAAAATAATGATATTGTCCGAGGAAAATTACTGTTAGGTATTTTAAAAGAAAATTTTCCTAAAATTATTAACAAAACACAATATCAACAAATGGAAAATCATTTTTTACAAAAAGAGTCAATGGTGACACATTTACGCTTAGCTGAAGAGTATATTGATAAAGAACAGTTTATCGAACCTGTATCTTCAAATGCGCTTGAAGAACTGGATGCTGTTCTGGCATTTGACCCGAATAATGTTAAAGCAAAAAAGCTAAAAAGGAAAATGCTGGATATTTATGTAGGGCAAGTTAAAAATCAACAAGCCGCTAAACATTATAAAAGTGCAATACTATATACAGAGTCTGGACTAAAAATCAGCAAAAATGATGCCTTTTTAAAATCAGCCAATAAGAATTTACAACATTTATTAACGAGTCAGAAACAAGTTGATGGTTATTTAATTTTAGCCAAAAAACAAATGGAAAAAGGTAATTATGTTACACCCGATAATAATAATGCATTTAAAATATATCGTTCAGTATTTGAATTGGATAGTAATAATAAGGAAGCTTTGGCAGCTTTAGAACAAATAGAATTAAAATTAGTGAAACAAGCCGTACAAGCGATTAAATCGAACAATATTTCTAATGCAAAATTAATATTACAATTACTAGAGCAATATTATCCTGGTAGTAAACATTTAAAGAAAACCCAAACAAGCCTGGCTGAGGCAATTGATTCAAAGGATCCTGCTGTAACTAAAATAGTATTTAGTGATTTTTTGCTTAGCTCAATGGATAAAATGGAAGATATTCGAATTCAATCGGGTAATGTCATTTATTTTGGGTTTAAGTTCAGGAATTTTTCAAAAAATTCAAATTATTTACAAGTAAAATTATTAGACCATACGGCAATCACTAATTTAAAACAAAAAACAATAAAAATTGATGGAACCAAAGGTGAACAAATTTTTTCTATTGAAATTCCAGGTGCAGGATTAAATCCTGGAAATTATTATATTGAACTTAAGCATGGTAAAAAGAGTTTAATTAAAAAATCGTTTCAAATATATGAACCTTAATGTTTAATATTACTTTGAGATTTATAAATTTCATAATTGTATTCAGGTGATTTAGCTGCAGATGCAGCCGATAATGCAAATTTTGACGATAAAAATTCACAAAATCCGGTAGTATTGTTTTCTTTCCAACCACGACCGTGATACCAGTGTGGTGAATAACCCAGTATTTCATCATCCCCATCATTTTTCTTGTCAAATAATAATGAATAATGATCACCCCACTCAGATTCAACCCCTAATGCAATGGTATAAGCTAGATAGTTATCAAATGCACTAATTTTTTGTGAAATCTGGATTGTATCGTAGTGTGTATTTGCTTCTAATATTTCACCATGAGTAATAAATTCTTTCAGGTTTACAATTCTATTTAATAAGTTTTGTCCTTCCGCGTTAGGCGAAACCAGATAATCACTAAACAAGGCACTAATAAAACCTGCTGCAGCTATAATAAGAACATTAATTGTATCGAGGTAATTTATGAATAATAAAATCATTCCAGTTTCAATAGCAATTATTGCAAAAACATATGCTTCTTTCGATATTTCTATTGACCTGTAAAATTTCGAGTTTGATATTGGAACTATTTTAAATTTTGCATAGAAATTTAACAGGCTCAGTAATGTATAACTCATTATATATGTTACTAAGGTGAAAATACTGTATAAAATAAATGTTAAAAGTGCATTTTCAGGAGTGCTTCCTATATAGGCCATTGCTAATCCAGTTAATACAACCAGGGCAATACCTGAATTGAACAATTTTGTATTAGTAGCGAAATATTTATTTTTATGATCTTTTTCGAGTAAGTCTTGATGTTTAATCATTGCTTCGCGTATTACTTTATAGTTTTTAGATGACAGAAGTATAACGGATTCATCTCCCATTAAAGTATTGAGTAATAATCTTTCATCACTTGATAACGCTTCTGCAGCACTAAAATCACGAAGTTCAATTTTATAACCTTTATCAGTATTGATAATATCAATATGTCCTTTAACGGCAATATTTATTAACGCAATTGAAAATGTTCTGTCGTCATAGCCCATTTCATAAATATAGCGGACTGATGCCGGCGATAAATTATCAGTAATGCTTACATCATCTTTTATGATATTACTATTTAATGTAGATTTGTTGTAATGCAAAAATAGTCGAATTATTAAAAAGTATATCAGGAGCAAAATTAAACCGAGTAGACCAATTAAATTATTAAAACTTAATGTTGAACTTTTAGTTATTATTATTGCAATACTATTCTTAAAAAAATCAATAATTGAATTAATTACATTTTTATTCGATTCCGGTTTAGTTATTGTTGTATTTGTATTTGTATTTGTATTTGTAATTGTTTCAGTACTAGTCTTTTGTTCTTGTAGTGTATCGATATTTAAACTGACTTCATTTTCAACTGTGTCGAGTAATGCTTGTTCTTGCACTTCTTCTGCCTGACTTTCACTATTAGTTGCACTGATGGCGACAGTGGGAGTCGGAATGGGGGTGTCACTGATATCTTGTGCAGGTATTGTTATTTCAGTTTCTGCTACTTGTACTTCGGGTTCAATTTCAATGGGTGCTGCTGGTGCTGCGTCAATAAGTCCTTGAGGCCACGCCACTGCTATTGTAAGACCATTGCCTGCCAGGTATTTTCGGTTTAAAGCAAACTTGATAGTGTGATTATTGGTAAAGGAACTAATATAATCACGTTTGTTAACACCGGTATAACCCGAGTAGGCATTAAAGGAAATTGTTTTTCGTTTCACGCGTAAGGGTAAAATAACAGTAGCTTCAACCCGGAAAATTGGCATACTCCATTTATTACCCGAAGCATTCCAGTAAAACTCATCTTTCTTATTATAGGAATTAAGTTGATTCGTTGTTATAAAGTGAAAAATGTATGTTTGAATACCTTTGCTGACCAGTTTATTTTTAGAACCAAAAAAAACTCGAATCTTATCACCTTGTCGTCGTGTGTGATATTTTTCTTTTACGCCATTTCGTTTAACACTAAGAATTTTTAAGTTAACATTTACGCGTTTATTATCGTGATTGACGCGTGTGGTTTCAAAGTCACGATATATACCATGGCGAATTTTTTTATTTTCGACATACACTGTAATGGTTTCAGTAACATCCAGAGAACGATTTGGTAAAACCTGAATGATACTACTATAGGTATATACCCGTTCCTGGGCAAAAACAGAATTGGTCAAACTTGAAAATAGTAAAAGTAAAGTTATAAGCAGCGTAGCTGTACATTTAAAAGCAAAAATGCTGTTTAACTTGATAAAGCGAATTATTTTTGGCATTTAGCCCATATCCTTACAAAGCTACGATTGAGTAGCTAACCGCGTGAACTTCCTTTGGTGCATCGTATATACTATATACTTATTATAGTTAATTCAAATTCAAGATAAAATTTCATATTGGAAT
>JBGMQW010000155.1:0-8604 GCA_048060815.1 Thiohalomonadales bacterium
GAATTATATGGTAGTGAAGCGGTAGCTGATAAGTCGGATCGATTACTACTACATGCAACGGAAATGAAATTTACACACCCAATAACGGGTGGCAAATTAATTCTGAAAAGCCCGGCACCATTTTGATAGTTTGTAGTCTATATTAAGTAATCTTGCAATAAAGATATCGTTAGCGCTATTGGTTATACTTATTACAGTTAAATATTAGGGATATGTAGTTATTATGAAATATGAAGTAGTTGATGCACAAATCTCACCGAAAGGACGTCTTGATATATTATCAAAATCTGAAGTTGCTAAACTTCTGGATACCAGCCAGGGTGGTTTATACACTTTATTTCGTAATTGCTCACTAGCCGTTTTAAACTGTGGCAGTACTTTGGATAGTGGTAAAGAATTGCTCGATCGGTATAGCTCCTTTGAGATTGAAGTGATATCAGTTGAACGTGGTATAAAGTTAAAAGTAACCGGCGCTCCGGCTCATGCTTTCGTTGATGGTAAAATGATCCGGGGTATTAATGAACATTTATTTGCAATATTACGCGACGTAATCTACGTTAGTGATAAAATTGAATACGATTCTTTGCTGGATTTAAATGATTCAGAAGGCATAACCAACCTGGTATTTCATATTCTTCGAAATGCCAACATATTTAAAACAAAAGAAGATCCGAATTTTGTTGTGTGTTGGGGTGGTCATTCTATTAAACGAAAAGAATACGATTATTCAAAATTGGTTGGTTATGAAATGGGTTTGCGTGGTTTGGATATTTGTACCGGGTGCGGTCCCGGGGCGATGAAAGGACCAATGAAGGGCGCCACCATTGGTCATGCTAAACAGCGAATTGCAGATGGAAAATATCTGGGAATATCAGAACCGGGAATCATCGCTGCAGAGTCACCCAACCCGATTGTAAATGATTTGGTAATTCTACCGGATATTGAAAAACGACTTGAAGCTTTTGTTCGAACCGGACACGGAATTATTGTATTTCCAGGTGGCGTTGGTACCGTGGAAGAAATTTTATATTTATTGGGAATTTTATTACACCCTAAAAATAATAATATACCTTTTCCTTTGATTTTTACCGGGCCCGATCATGCTGTGGATTATTTTAAACAGATAGATGAATTTATATCTTTAACATTAGGAAGTGATGCCCAAAAATTGTATAAAATTATAATTAATGATCCCCAAAAAGTTGCTGTAGAAATGAAAGCCGGGATGGAGGTTGTTAGAGATTTTAGAAAAAGCAAAGGTGATGCTTTTTATTTTAACTGGTTATTAACCATAGATGAAGAATTTCAAAAACCGTTTATAGCGAATCATGAAAATATGAGTAACCTGGCATTGCATAAAAATCAGGAAACACACTTATTAGCAGCCAATTTACGGCGGGCTTTTTCTGGTATCGTATCCGGTAATGTGAAGGATGAAGGAATAAGAGCGATTGAAAAGAACGGGTTATTTGAGATAAAAGGGGATGTTGATATTATGAAACCGGTCGATTTATTATTGTCATCTTTTGTTGAGCAACATCGAATGAAATTACCAGGTAAAAAATATAAACCGTGTTATCGAATTGTAAAATAATTTTATTATTTCGCTAACCACAATCGGGCTCGTAAGCCCCAGTTGGTGGTGTAACCAATTTCGGTGTATTCAATAATACCGTCGGAGTTAACAATAAAATTAGCCGGGACGCCTCTAACACCGTAACGATTTGCCAATACACCATCTTCATCAATAATAACCGGGAAGCTAAGCTTATTTTCTTCCATAAAATTTTGAATTTCCATCGCTTCACCTGAATTCATGGCGATGGTTATTATGTTGTTGTCTTTACTGATTGCTTCAATGCTGTTTTGTTCAAGAGCACATATTTGGCACCACGTCGCCCAAAAATGAATTAGAACAGAATTGCCACGATAATCAGCTAATTTAACTTGTGTACCATCGAGAAAAACTTCTTGAAAATCAGGCGCAATACCTTTTACAACATCTTGTTGTTTATAAGCTTTAAATGACAGAAATATAATTAAAATTACTATTATTTCAGCGCTGTATTTAATCCAGCGATTTTTAAAGAGTTGTTTTAATTTAATAAACATACCAATCTACTGCTATTATTTATTATATTTTAACAGTTTAAAAGTACGAGGGATATAGAATTTGATTGGATGTTGAGAGGATAAGATTTTGATTTTGTAGGGTTAAATAAATTATCATGTCAAAAAATTTTTAAGCTAAACTTCAACAGGATTATATTCTATAAAAATTTAATATGAAATATTTTTATTTAGTTTTAGGGTGGTTGTTCTTTGTAACCGGTGTCATCGGTGCATTTTTACCCGTATTACCAACAACAATATTTATGATTTTAGCATTATGGGCATTTTCGAAGAGTTCCAAAAAATTTCACAATTGGTTGTACTCTCATCGAATTTTTGGACCGTCATTGCAACAGTGGCAGCAGTATAAAGTGATCCCGATAAGAGCAAAAATAATTGCAGTGATAATGATCAGCTCAAGCATGATATATTTATATTATTACCAGATTATGTCCTTCGCATTAACATTGTTAATTGAAATAGTAATGTTAATAGTGATTATTTATATTTTAAGTAAACCCTCTAAAGTCCCTACCGGTATCAAGTAATACCAATTATTGTTAAATTTTAAGTGTTTAACTGTATAGTAATCTGCTTATTTGATTACAAACTTAGCAGTAATCTTTTTTATACCCCTAAAAAGTAACATAACTATATGTATTTATTGATATATTTGGTTTTTACCAAACTTGACACATTTAACGCCAGTAGCCTAGACTGACGCCTGTTTATCGTGACATTGATTTTACATCAATGATTACTAAATATATTTTTAATAAATATTAATAATAATAAAAACAATAGGTTGTGTTCTAAATATGCTTGAGAACTATCTACCAGTATTAATTTTTCTGATTGTAGGCTTTGTATTCGGTGGCATTCTTGTTGCTATGGGTTTCATGCTCGGGCCTTCTAAGCCGGATAGTCAAAAAAATTCACCCTATGAATGTGGCTTTGAAGCATTTGAAGATTCTCGTATGAAATTTGATGTGCGATATTACCTTGTAGCAATCTTATTTATTATTTTTGATCTCGAAATTGCATTTCTATTTCCATGGGCCATCGTATTAAAAGAAATTGGTATGTTTGGTTTTGTCGCCATGGTGATTTTTCTTGGTATTTTAGTTATTGGATTCATCTATGAATGGATGAAGGGGGCACTAGAATGGGAATAGAGGGTGTTCTACAAAAAGGTGTTGTAACAACATCTGCAGATGCATTAATTAACTGGGCACGAACGGGTTCATTGTGGCCAATGACATTTGGTTTAGCGTGTTGTGCTGTTGAAATGATGCATGCAGCGGCGTCACGTTATGATATGGATAGAATGGGTCTTCTGTTTCGTCCTAGCCCGCGACAATCTGATGTGATGATTGTTGCTGGTACTTTGGTTAACAAAATGGCTCCAGCTCTTCGTAAAGTGTATGACCAAATGGCTGAACCGCGTTGGGTAATTTCAATGGGGTCTTGTGCAAATGGTGGTGGTTACTACCATTATTCTTATTCTGTGGTTCGCGGTTGTGATCGAATTGTTCCGGTAGATATTTATGTCCCGGGTTGTCCTCCAACGGCTGAAGCTTTGTTGTATGGCATTATTCAATTGCAGAAAAAAATTCGACGTACCAATACTATAGCGCGGTAATAATACTACTATGTCGGAATATTATAAAAATTTAGCTTCATCACTTCGCCATGGATTGTCTGGACTGGTGGAAGATGTTGTATTTGAGCACAATGAAGTTACTGTTGTTGTAGCAAAAGATAAATTACTAGAAGTCTGTACATTACTTCGTGATGAAAGCGATTTTTCATTTGAGCAACTTATTGATGTATGCGGTGTTGATTATCTGGAATATCAAGATGGTGCTTGGGATAAACCGCGTTTTGCTTCAGTTTATCATTTGATATCGATTAAAAATAATCATCGGGTTAGAGTAAAAACCTACCTAGAAGAAGATTCCTTAATTGTTGATTCAGTTATCGGTATCTGGAATTGTGCAAACTGGTTTGAACGAGAAGCATTTGATTTGTATGGCATCCTCTATGAGGGCCATCCTGATTTAAGACGAATTTTAACTGACTATGGTTTTGTAGGTCATCCATTCCGTAAAGATTTTCCATTAATCGGTAATGTTGAAATGCGTTACGATGAAACAAAAAAACGTGTGGTTTATGAACCAGTATCAATTGATGCTCGAGTAAATCAACCAAAGGTTATTCGTCACGATCATCGTTACATACACAATTTAGAAGAGCAGGAATAAATAGATGCCTGAAATACGTAATTATACAATGAACTTTGGACCGCAACATCCTGCGGCTCATGGTGTGTTACGTTTAGTGTTAGAACTTGATGGTGAAGTTGTACAACGCGCTGACCCACACGTTGGTTTGTTACATCGTGCAACAGAAAAATTAGCAGAAAGCAAACCTTATAATCAAAGCATTCCCTACATGGACCGTCTCGATTACGTTTCGATGATGTGTAACGAACACGGCTATGTATTAGCGTTAGAAAAATTACTCGGTGTTACACCTCCTGTTCGAGCGCAATACATACGAGTAATGTTTGATGAAATTACACGAATATTAAATCACTTAATGTGGATCGGAACGCATGCATTAGATGTTGGCGCGATGACCATGTTTTTATATGCCTTTCGTGAACGTGAAGATTTGATGGACATGTATGAAGCGGTATCGGGTGCTCGTATGCATGCAGCGTATTACCGACCAGGTGGTGTGTATCGTGATTTACCCGATGAGATGCCACAATTTACTCAAACAAAATTTGTAGATGCTTCAAAAGCAGCACAGTTAAATGAAAATCGTACGGGTTCATTATTGGATTTTATTGAAGATTTTTGTACCCGGTTTGATGTACATGTTGATGAATATGAAACATTGTTAACGGACAATAGAATCTGGAAACAACGCACAGTTGATATCGCGATTATTACGCCAGAGCGTGCTTTACAACTCGGTTTTACCGGACCAATGTTACGCGGTTCTGGAATTGAGTGGGATTTGCGACGAAAACAACCTTATGAAGTTTATGAACAACTCGATTTTAATATTCCTATTGGTGTTAATGGCGATTGTTATGATCGTTACTTAGTAAGAATGGAAGAGTTTCGTGAATCGAATAAGATAATAAAACAATGTGCCAAATGGTTGCGTGACAATCCAGGTCCGGTTATGTTGGATGATCATAAATTAACACCACCAAAACGGACTGATATGAAAGATGACATGGAGTCATTAATTCATCATTTTAAATTATTTACTGAAGGTTATACTTTGCCAGCAGGGGAAGTCTATACCGCTATTGAACATCCTAAAGGAGAGTTTGGTTGTTATCTTGTATCAGATGGTGCCAATAAACCTTATCGATTAAAAATTCGTGCGCCGGGTTTCCCGCATTTAGCTGCTATGGATGAAATGACCGTTGGGCATATGATTTCTGATGTTGTTACTGTGATAGGAACAATGGATGTTGTGTTTGGAGAAATAGACAGATGATTTCTTCTCATAAGAAAGTAAAAAGTAAACTTGATTTAATATCTGAAGAATCGCGAGCCGATATTAATAACTGGATAGCAAAATATCCGGAAGATAAAAAATGTAGTGCAGTTATGTCTGCATTACGAATTGTGCAAGATCAAAGCGGTGGTTCATTAACGACGGATTTAATGGATGCTATTGCAGAATATCTGGATATGCAGCCAATTGAAGTATATGAAGTTGCAACTTTTTATTCGATGTATGAATTGAATCCAGTTGGGCAGCATAAGATTTGTGTTTGCACGAATATATCGTGTCTATTGTGTGGTTCAAAACAAGTTGTGGATCATTTAGAACAAAAACTTGGAATTAAAATGGGTGAGGTTACTCCCGATGGCAAATTTTCTTTAAAAGAAGTTGAATGTCTCGGTGCTTGTGTTAATGCACCAATGTGCCAAATCGGCAATGAGTATCATGAAAAACTGACACCTGAAATACTAGACAAAATTCTGGATGGATTAAAATAATGGCAAACGAAGTTTGTTTTCGCACATTAGATTTTGATGAGCCTTATTCACTTGAGAGTTACTTGAAAGTGGGTGGCTATTCAATGTGGAAAAAAATCTTAAAAGAGAAAACCAATCCTGATGATATTATAGAACAATTAAAAATCTCTGGTTTGCGTGGCCGGGGTGGGGCAGGTTTTCCTACCGGATTAAAATGGAGTTTCATGCCTCGCTCTGCACCTGTTCAAAAATACATTGTGTGTAATTCAGACGAAGGCGAACCGGGTACTTGTAAAGATCGTGACATCTTACGATACAACCCGCATCAATTAATTGAAGGGATGGCAATTGCCGGTTACACCATTAATGCAACTGTTGGTTTCAATTACATACGTGGTGAGTTTTGGGAACCTTATGAGCGAATGGAAGCCGCATTGGAAGAAGCGCGAAAAGCAGGTTTGCTAGGAGATAATATTTTAAAATCCGGTGTTGATTTTGATATGCATAATCATCTGGGAGCCGGTGCGTATATTTGTGGTGAAGAAACAGCGTTATTAGAATCGATAGAAGGCAAGAAGGGTCAGCCACGATTTAAACCACCTTTTCCTGCTAATTTTGGATTATTTGGCAAGCCAACCACAATTAATAATACTGAGACCTTAGCATCTGTTCCGGTTATTTTAGAAAAAGGCGGACAGTGGTTTTTGGAACAAGGCAAACCCAATAACGGTGGCACAAAATTATTCAGTGTGTCTGGTCATGTCAATAACCCCGGTAATTTTGAAGTTCCCTTAGGAATATCGTTTGCCAAATTATTGGAGATGGCGGGTGGAGTTCGTGATGGACATAAGATAAAAGCTGTAATACCGGGTGGTTCGTCAACACCGGTAGTACCAGGCCACATCATGATGGATGTGGATATGGATTATGATTCTCTCACCAAAGCTGGAACCATGTTAGGTGCCGGATCGGTAATCGTGATGGATGATTCAACTTGCATGGTGCAGGCACTTGCACGCTTAACCCATTTTTATTTTGAAGAATCTTGTGGTCAATGTACTCCATGTCGGGAAGGCACAGGCTGGTTAGCTCGAATGATGCATCGCATTGAGCATGGGCATGGTAAAGCAGAAGATATTGAATTGTTAAATGATGTGGCGAATAGAATTGAAGGGCGTACTATTTGTGGCTTAGGAGATGCAGCAGCATGGCCGGTGCAAAGCTTTATAAAACATTTTAGAACAGAGTTTGATTACCACATTGTTCATGGTACGTGTATGAACGGTACGGGTATTCATGCAGGTTATTAATTAATTTTTACTTTTTAAAAAAATTATTAAATAAAATATATTATGGTTAATATTGAAATAAATGGTATATCCATCGAAGCTGAAGATGGCAGTATGGTTATTCAGGCGGCTGATGCTGTTGGTATTACCATTCCACGATTTTGTTACCATAAAAAATTATCAGTGGCAGCAAACTGCCGTATGTGTCTGGTGGAAGTTGAAAAAGCACCTAAACCTATGCCTGCCTGTGCAACTCCTGTAACAGAAGGTATGAAAGTATTTACTCAATCAGTAAAAGCGATTGAGGCACAAAAAAGTGTAATGGAGTTTTTATTAATTAATCATCCGCTTGATTGCCCTATTTGTGATCAAGGTGGTGAGTGTGAATTACAAGACATTGCAATGGGTTATGGCAAAAGTAGCTCACGGTTTAAATTAACCAAACGTGTAGTACCGAGTAAAAATTTAGGCTCATTAATTGCAACGGACATGACACGTTGTATCCACTGCACTCGCTGTGTTCGTTTTGGTCAGGAAATTGCTGGCATTATGGAACTGGGTGCAACCGGTCGCGGTGAATTTATGAAAATTGGCACCTATATTGAAAAAGCGGTGTCATCCGAGTTATCCGGTAATGTTATAGATCTTTGTCCTGTTGGTGCACTAACGTCAAAACCATACCGTTTTCACGGTCGGCCCTGGGATAATGCACAAATAAATAGTATTGCGCCGCATGATTGTATTGGCAGTAATCTTTCTGTTGAAGTTTGTCGTGATACTGTCAGACGAGTATTGCCACGAGACAATGATGCTATTAATGAGTCATGGATATCAGATCGAGATCGTTTTAGTTATGAAGCTTTGGAACACGAACAACGATTAACAGTACCCATGATCAAGCAGGGTAATGATTGGAAAGAAGTGGATTGGCAAACGGCTTTAAATTATGCCGTAGAAGGTATTAATACAGTTATTACTAAAGACGGGGCAGACTCGATTGGTAGTCTGGTCTCACCATCGGCAACAATTGAAGAAATGGTGTTGCTTCAAAAATTAACACGGGCACTCGGTTCTAACAGTATTGATCATCGTTTACGCCAAAGTGATTTTGAAATGCAAGAAGATAATGGCTTATTTCCATCACTAGGTATGTCATTAGAAGATATTGAATCATTAAATGCATTGTTACTGGT
>JBGMQW010000156.1:0-8428 GCA_048060815.1 Thiohalomonadales bacterium
TCCAAATGATATTGAAGTTCAACTACGGCTTTACAATATAGCTAAACACGATCCTACATCTGACTTATTTCATAAACAGGCGCGTAATTTATTATCAATAACCAAGTCAGATGAAGACACTATTAAAATGATTCTCGCAATTTATACTGAATATAGTTCTATTGCTTCACCACCTAAACTAAGTGCAAATTTACTTTTTAAATTAGCTACAAAATTCGCTAATTCATCCTATACAGATGAAGCTGAAAACATAATGTTGCTGTTATTAAACAAAAGGCCGGATTTTGAAAAAATCCCAAAAGGATTAGCCTTACTAATAAATAATTATAAATTGCAAGACAATAAAACTAAAATAAGTATCTATTTTGAAATATTAAAAAATAACTATCCCGATAGTTATGAAGCAAAACAAACCGTTATTTAGTCGCGTTTACTATTTAGGTTTTTTACCATCTTAATATAATCGCGCATTTCTTGTTGCAATTCATTATCATTATAATTATTTAATACGTATTCAAGTACAGTAATAGCTTTATTATCTTCGCCCATTTTTTCGCACATTATTTTTGCCGCCAAAAAATAAGCCACGGGTATACCCTCATAACCAGGATGATCTCGATGAAGATTATTAACACAGGCTAAGGCCGTTTCAAAATAATTTTGCTCATTAAGTAATAAGGCTAATTCATATCTATATTTAGCCCTATCGGGAAGAAACGTTGGTATTAGTTCTCGAGTTTCAATTAATATATCAACGGCTTTTGCTTGCTTGTTGCTAATCAGTAATCGTTCTATATAACGTGAAGAATGCCGAGCTAACTCATCAATTTTTCCAGTGACTTTTAGCATTTTATGATACATCGCCCTGTTACTAAAATCAGCAGGTGAAATTTTAATTGCGTTTGATAATTTTTCTAAAGCTAAATCAACCTTATCTTCCTTGAGTAAAATTTCTGCCTGAACAATTGATTCATTTTTGTAATTATATTCAGTAGGATCTTCTGCTGCCAAATGATCATCCAAATCAATTTCAATATCAAACTCCAGTTTTTCATGGTATTGAAATATCACATACCCCATCATGTTATACATTATTAATACAAAATACATATTAATAAAAAAATATACCGGCCAAATATATTGTGTAGGAATAATTTTCAACAATAAACTAAAACTTACTTCGCTGCTTATTAATAATAAGAGTAAAAAGAAGCATAAAATAAAATACGGTTTCCCAATTCGAGTTATTAGCGTCCCAACTATTAATGGGCTAAATGCTCTAAAAAAACTATACTCAGTTGCCAATACCATTATAGAAGCCGGTGCTGCCACAATTGACACCACTAATGTAAAAACGAAAACTTCCAGGCCAAACAAATCATAAACTGAAAAATTAAATGCTACTGTAGCAACAATTATTAAAATTTGTTTTAATGGCAAATCTAACTGACTAAATAAAATCTCGATTGAAAATGAAGGTATTTCCATATGCCCTTTTGCGGTTTGTTCTAATATTATATAGGCATAACGTAAAAAAAAAATAATGACTATAATAGGGATCGAAATTGCCAGAACAGGATCATACTCAATACCAAGTGACCCCATACTAAGAAAGGCCAAAAATAATATAGATGATATATTCAAGGGATATAAAAAAAAAGTCGGTATTCGATTCCAAAAAGATTCAATACTATTTTCTGCCGCAACAGTACTAACACCCTTAAAACAAACCGGACAACTGATATTTATATGACTCGTTTTTTTAGGAATACAACTGGAACAAAAATAGATTTGGCAAGATTGACAATACCACTTGGCAGGCCGTTCATTGTGGTATTTACATGCAATTTGCGCCATAATAAGCTTATTAAATCTTAGTTAGTTACTTAATAATTTGCAGGAATCGATCAATAATGAAGCATATAAAAAAAATCATTTTATTTCTACTATTTACTCTAGCAACATTAAGTCAATCTTATGCTTCTACTATTTTTATTGATAGTGAATCACTTCATAAAAAAATAAATAACGCTGATCTTGTTTTAATTGATATGAGTGATGACACACAATATCAACGTTTTCACCTACCGGGAGCACTATATCTACCCTATAGAGCAATTAATCAAAGAAATAAACAAAAAGTATCGGTCAGTATCGGCAGCGAAAATATTACGAAACTTTTGTCATTCATGGGTATAACAGAAAAAAGTGATATAGTAATCTATGATGACATGGCCGGCCTGCATGCGTCTCGTTTATATTGGGAGCTGGAACGTCTGGGCCACAAGAAAGTAGCCATTTTAAATGGCGGCATTGTTAGCTGGGTATTAAAAAATTATAAAGTGACCAATAAAATCGTTAACCCGGTTAAATCAACTTATAAACCATCAAAGTCTGCCTCTGTCACACTCGCTAGTCTTTCGGATGTTACAGCCGCATCAAAAAATTCAAATGTGATATTACTCGATGTTCGAAGTAAAGAAGAGTATTTTGGTAATCCTAAAAATCCTAGAAGTGGCCATGTCCCTGGGGCTCGTTGGTGGCCATGGCAACAAGCTGTTGATTTTGAAAATGGCTTTACTCAAAAAAAATCATCTGAAATACTGAAAAGCCTGCAAACAGTCGGCGTAACTGATAAAAATGCTGAGATTATTGTTTATTGCCAAAGTGGCCATCGAGCAGGACAAACCTATATGACATTAAGGAACTTAGGGTTTAAAAAAGTACGACTTTATGATGGTTCAATGGCGGAATATAGCGCAAGTCGAACTGCACCATTAGTAAAGGGTGCAAAACCCAATAATTAATCGGATTATTTCTGAATAAGTGTATCGATGTTCATTCTACATTTATGCTGCCAATATTACGTTAAATAGTCAAAAAATTTAAAATAAAAAAACCTCCCAACCAAGAAGTTCAATGCTTAACGGGGAGGGTTAAAAAATAAAGAGTCGAATTCGATTCTTTACATAAAAGGTTTCATTACTATAATTATGGGATTTATATCAATCTCCAGTGAAATAGACGGTAATCCTAAAGCAATTATTGATCAAGGATTTTAATCATTTTAGCTGATATTTAGAGTTTGAAAATAATATTAAGTTAAATACAGTTTACCATGAGATGGCTATAAGCCTTTGAATTTTATAATAAAACTTAATAAATAGTCGATTATGCATTTAATGTTTGTAAATAGTGATCGTGCTCAAATTCTACACGAACAACCCGATGTCCCAACATGGAAATTTTACCTTTGTGGCGCTGTAAATCATCTAATGTATATTGAAACGAATATACGCGAAATAATTTCAATAAACCGGATTGATCCCGCATTGGTTTTGTAGAATTTTTTTCAACGGTTTCATCTAATAACCGAAATTCCTGGGATAAACACAATCTTTTACATTCACGCACTGCAATTTCTTTTACCCGGATACTGTCAGCAATATACCATATTATCACAAGAAGAATCAGGCTAAAAAGATATTCACTCATGCTAATAATGCAATATCTGCAATAACATTTAATAGTCCTTCAGCAGCACCAAGATAGGGAGTAATAATCAATGGAAATTCCGGATATTGCTTTTGTACTTTTAATACTTCATTTGGAATATCAACTGTAACATGCCGCCCAGCCGATAAAAAATACGGTAGTATCGTAACGGATTCTGCTCCGCTATTAATACACTGAATTATAGCATCTGGAATTGAAGGTTCGGCTAGTTCTAAAAAACCATAGCGTATATCAGAAAAACCTGTGTCTGTTAATGCTGCCAGTTTTTTGGCAATTAACATTAGTTCTTCATTTGATTCAGATCGTCGACTCCCGTGAGCAACTATAACCAATGATTTTTTCATACGACTTAATACTATAATTTATTTTATTAGTATTTTAGATAGTTTATCATATTTATACTATTATAAATTGTATCTTAATTACTCTTTATAGTCTGTTACTATCTGGATTTTGTTTATGTCTGTTCGTAAAATGTTTCGATATTTTCGTATCCTTATTTTACTTTTTATTCTTTTCATTGTTGCAATGTCAACCTGGCTAAGCGATTTACGCAGTACCGATTGGGATGAACCCTTATGGATGGTGGTTTACCCTATTAATGGTGATAGTAGTGAACAAACAACACGCTACATAAATTATTTAAAAGAAAAAACATTTTCACCCATCGAAGATTTTATTGCTGAAGAAGCAGAATATTTTAATAAAAAAATAAACACCCCTTTACAAATAAAACTGGCACCAGTGATTCTTGAAATTCCTCCAATGCCACCGAAAGATGGTAATATTTTAAAAGTAATGTTTTGGAGTTTAAAACTTCGTTATTGGGCTTACCAACATGATAGTTTTGTTGGTCCCTCACCGGATATTAAAATGTATGTAGTATATTTTGATCCAGAAAATAACCCGCAACTTGCTCACTCATTAGGATTAAAAAAAGGTAAACTTGGTATTGTAAATGCTTTTGCCAATCGACTTTATAATCAAAAGAATAATGTTGTTATCACTCACGAATTTTTACATACCATTGGAGCTACTGATAAATATTCTCTAGAGACTGGTTTACCAAACTATCCTGATGGTTATGCAAAACCTGATAAAGAACCATTGCATCCACAAGAATTAGCGGAAATCATGGGGGCTCGAATACCATTAAGTGAATCAACAGCAGTTATGCCTGGTAGCCTAAATCAAACCCTTATTGGAATTGTAACTGCGGCTGAAATTGGTTGGGGTGAATAATTTTAAACTAATGTTAAATGGATGGCGTTTCCGTATCAAAAAATTTTAAGCCAATATTATAGCCGTTATTACTTTTAAAAATATAAACAACCTGACCTAAAAAATTTAACAACCATACTTTGGAAATAAGCCCAACACCTTCCATTGAAAAATTAAGACATTTTAGCGATACATTGGAACCTTGCAATCATCATGAATTTAGACTTGACACAATTTTCGAATAATTGGAGTACAAATAATTTCAAGAGCAACTTGCAGTTTGCCACCCGGGATTACTATTGTATTCGGTCGAGACAAATAGGCTCCTGAAATTTTGTTTATAATATAAATTATATTATATTTTTTGGGATCTCTAAAACGAATAACATATAAACTTTCATCAGCACTTGGTATATCACGTGTTATAAACGGGTTCGAGGTATCAACTAATGGAATTCGTTGAAAATTAATATCTGAGTATGAAAATTGCGGCACGATAAAATTAATATAATCCTGCATACGATGAATGATGGTATTAGTAACATGTTCTCGAGATATGTCTCGAAGATTGCTATCTCTATGAATTTTTTGTATCCATTCAAGATTCACAACGGGGACAATACCAATGAGTAAATCAATATACTGTGCAACATCAATGCCAGTATTGTCTACTACCTTTCTACGTTCTGATTGAACTTGTGGATTATGAGATTCACTCATTGTTCTCCGTGTCCATTTATCTGCAACCACTCCGCCATGAAATCCTTCATAAACTAAAATATCCTTATCACTTTTAATTTCACGCCACTCGGTAAATGTGCCTTTTTTACCTAAACCTGGATCGCTGTATTTAGTAATATAATGACGCTTTTTACAACGGCCACTTTTAGAAAAGGATTTTAATTGTGTTTCAAGTTCTTCAAATAAATTTGCTTCTGGACCAAAGTGACTAATGCTTTCACCTCGACTTTCTTTCTCAGCTGTTAAATTTACCATTTCCAATTGATTGAATCGACGGAAACTGTTTCCTTCCAGAAAACAGGCAGTGATTTTTTCACGACGAAATATATCACTAAAAGCTTTAGTAACAGTAGCCTTACCGGCTCCTGAGCTGCCAGTAATTGCAATTATTGGTTTCTTGGATGGCATTATTTTTATTATTAAATATAGATATTACAGCATATTATATTTAAAGAAGACTAACAACCAGTGATAATTTAACGAGGAATTGGTTTTAATAATAACGAGGTCGCGCTCATTGCTGTGGGTTTTTCCAGGCCCATCAATTGTAATACAGTTGGTGCAATATTACTTAAGCCTTTGCCTGTTGCCATATGCCAGGCAGTCTTATCAATTACTAAACAAGGAACAGGATACAAAGTATGCTGTGTGTGTCGTTGACCAGTAATCGGATCAATAATTTCATCACAATTACCATGATCTGCTGTTAAAATAATCGAATAATTTTCTTGTATAGCTACATCCAGAAGTCGCCCTACTTCAAAATCCAGGGTTTCAATGGCTTTAAGAATTGCCGGTTTCACTGCAGTATGTCCAACCATATCGCCATTGGCAAAATTTACGACTATAAAAGCATATTGATTGGATTTAACCGCTGTAATAGTCTCATCTGCAACTTCTTTTGCACTCATTTCAGGACATAGATCATACGTTTCAACTTTTGGTGATGGTACAATTTTTCTATCTTCGTTAGAAAATTCTTCTCCCTGCCCACCATTAAAAAAAAACGTTACATGAGCATATTTTTCTGTCTCAGCACAATGAAATTGCTTTAACCCCATACGACTTATATGACTTGCGAGTGAAATTTCCGGACGATCTTGTTCAAAAGCAAAAGGTAATCCATACCACTGATCATATTCGGTCATGCACGTAACTATAATGGGTTTAAAATCACCCCGATCAAATTCTTTAAAATCTTTCTTGTACAAACTTGAGGTAATTTGGCGGGTGCGATCTTTTCTGAAATTGAAAAAGATTAAATTATCATCAGGTAAAACCGGAAATCCACCATTAATAACTGTTGGCTCAATAAATTCATCACTACTATTTTTTTCTTTAACCTGTTTTAAAACTTCTTCACAATTTAATGCAGTCTCACCTTGTTGCATAACAATCGCCTGCCAGGCTTTTTGAATTCTATCCCATCTATTGTCGCGATCCATGGCATAAAAGCGCCCTGACACAGTTGCAATTCGACCTCCGGCATTACTGATATGTCGTTCTAAATCACTTAAATCATTTTTAAATGAATTTGGTGCAGTATCACGTCCATCGGTAATAACATGAACAACTGGCTCAACCTGATAGCGCTTACACATATCTAACAGTGCGTATAGATGACTAATATGACTATGAACGCCACCGGATGATACCAAACCTAATAAATGAATTGGTCTCAATGCTTTTTTTGCTGTTGTAAGCGCCTGAATTAATACAGGATTTTTTTTAAAACTGCCATCAGCAATCGCTTCATTAATTTTAACTAAATCCTGCCGTAGTATCGTGCCACACCCCATGGTCATATGACCTACTTCTGAATTTCCCATTTGGCCATCAGGTAAACCAACACTCTGCCCTGATGCTTCAATAACGGTATGTGGATATTGTGAATAATAACGATCAAAATTCGGTGTATTCGCTTCAGCAACCCCATTATTCAATCGGCTCGGATTAACTCCATAACCATCCAGGATAACCAGCAACACTGCTTGACGAATGCCATTCTTTTCTTTGAGCATAAGTTGTTTCTAATTCTCTAATTTTTATTATATTTAAAGTTAGTCTAGCGTGATATTCATCACCTTGTGCCAGTGTTAAAAAAATATTTGAGATGCAGTCGCCATAACTAACATTTAAAAAGATCGTTTTATATACATGCGTCGTTTTAATTTATATAGTAATAATAAGCTTCAACGTAATTTACTTGTTTTGTGGAATCAGTTTTCCTTATTTATTTTTATTAATTTAAATTAAAGATCCTGATAGCAGGCCGATAGTTATTCTAAGAAGCTGGAAAAACTAGTACTAACCATGAACTTGATAAAGTAAAGAGGAGAAAAAACGTGTATAAGCGTACTTATGGTCGTCCAATTGGCTCTCATTTGGGCAAACCTATCTATGAAACTATAACAACAGATGAACAAAAATTTGAATATGTCCGATTAGCAACCTGCGACTCTGATGGGTGCCCTTTGTACCAATTAGAAACGAATGAGGTCATGTTTAACCCGGGGCTAATATATAAACGCATTTATGCAAGCTAATATCCGTTAGTTATCAACGTAAATAGTCAAAACCGCTTAAATAAAAAGCAGGTAATAACACCTGCTTTGTTCTATTTTCGCCATTCTGCAACACTAAAAAATTAAAGTAATTCGTAATATTCATCGTATATCTGTATTTTCAGATTATTCAATTGCAGTGCATTTTATTACAAAAGTCACAAAATTTTACCGCCAAGAAAAATCAAATGCTATATTCATT
This sequence comes from Thiohalomonadales bacterium, assembly GCA_048060815.1. Classification (GTDB taxonomy): domain Bacteria; phylum Pseudomonadota; class Gammaproteobacteria; order UBA6429; family Thiohalophilaceae; genus CAYQUC01. Next base: position 8,245 of record JBGMQW010000156.1, read on the forward strand.
ACTCTCTCACTGTGTATAAGTGAAATTACAAATTAAAACAAAAATAGTTTAATCTTTATTCTTGGCGCTCCTGGCGTCTTGGCTGTTCAAACGCTTTTCTTTCCAGGAATACGCTGAATGGTTCCGTGATACTAACAATACTAATTTCTCACTAGGAAAATAATCTTGACAATATTACTATGAA
>JBGMQW010000157.1:0-8390 GCA_048060815.1 Thiohalomonadales bacterium
TAAAAAAGATAAAAAGCAAGATAAAAATAAACAAGATCAATCTGAAAATGGTAAACAGGATGATCAAAATGAACAAAATAAAAACTCTGAACAAAAGGATTCTGACAAAAAAGATTCAGAATCAGAACAACAAAAGGAAACAAAAAACAAGGAAAATGAACTAAATAATAAAACTAGTGAAAAAGATAAAGACAATGAATCAACTAAAGACGAAAACAAAGATGATGAACAACAAGAAAAAAATCAACAACAAGCAAAATTAGAAAAACAAAATGATGTTGAAAATAAAGAACAGCAACAAGCTGTTGAACAATGGTTACGAAAAATACCGGATGATCCTGCCGGTTTAATGCGACGAAAATTTCGGTATCAATATCAACAACGTAATAATCAACAAAATAGTAAAGGTCCAGAATGGTAAATTACTTAAATAAATTATTAGGTACTATATTGGTTTTTTTGTTTTTAACAAGAGCCGTTATTGCTGCTGAAATAACAGCCACTGTTGATCGTAATCCAATACCGGTTGGTGAATCATTTCAATTTATTCTGGATGCACGTGGAAGTATTGATGAGGATCCTGATTTCAGTGAGTTAAATAAAATATTTCGAATTATAAGTCGAAGTCAAAGCTCAAATTTTCGTTTAATTAATGGATCCATTACGCGCAATAAAACCTGGACACTGGTACTGATAGGAGAGGATCCTGGTACATATACCATTCCCGCGATTAATTTTGGTAAAGACAAAAGTGAAGCAATCTCTATTAAAATAGTCAAAAACACTATAAAACAGGGAGCTGATCAACAAAAGGATATATTTTTAGAAATAGATATAGAACCTAAAATTGCCTATGTACAACAGCAAATCATTTATAGCATTAAATTATTTCGAAGAATACGGTTATCAAATGCAAGTTTAAGTGAACCCGTTAGTGAAAATAATCAAGCAATTATAACCAAACTTGGTGATGATACAGATAAGAAAATTGCTATAAACGGTATTGCATATTCGGTATTAGAGAGACGTTACGCAATATTTCCACAAAAAAGTGGAAAATTAAAAATATCACCGGTAAATTTTGAAACACAAATAGTTAATAATACACGGCAACGTTTATTTTCTAATATGGATCCATTTTCCGCAAGAACTTCAATTAAGCGTTTAAAATCCAAAGCAATTGAAATTCAGGTTAAAGGTATACCTGTTGAATTTACTAACAAATATCCGGATGCAAGCTGGTTACCTGTTGACAGTTTAACTATTACAGAAGCGTGGTCTGGTGATATTAGTAAATTTAAATCAGGTGAGCCAATGACTCGTACAATAAGTTTAACGGCTCAAAATTTAACTGCAGCTCAATTACCCGATATTAAATTCAATACACCAAAAAATATAAAAACATATCCTGACGTACCAGTAATTACAGAACAAAATAATAATAAGGGACTAATTGCAAATAAACAGTTTAAAACGGCATTATTACCAACAAAAATTGGTAAGCATAAATTATCCAAAATTGTTATTCCCTGGTGGAATACCAATACAAACAGTATTGAAGAGTCTAGTTTACCTGCTCAAATTATTAATGTTGGTGCGACATCAAATCAAAGTGAAAATAATAAGTTAGATCTAAATACTGATTTATTAAAACAACAAGTAACTACTTCGACTAAAGAACAAGATAAAAGTTTAGAAATTAATTCACCGGGAAATAATCTATCTGAACAATCTTCACCGTTAATGTGGATAATTTTCAGTGCTATTTTTGCATTGCTGTGGTTGATTACGATTTATTTGTTTTTGAAATTAAATGCAAAATATAAAGCACTAACTGTTACATCCGATAAGAATACTGATTTTAGCCCCGTTTCAAGCAAGGAAATAAAAAATGCTTGTTTTGAAAATAATGCGCGAGCGTGTAGTCAATTGTTATTAGCATGGGCAAACAATAATACAGAGTCCGATCGTTTTACTAATTTATCAGCTTTGCTGCCCTATACGTGGCAAGGATTAAAAATAGCAATAGAAGAGTTAGAACAATATTTGTATAGTAAAAAATCAATAGAGTGGAATGGTGCTCAATTGTGGCAGGCATTTAAAACAAAACCACCTGCCTTTACGATCGAAAATAACCAGAATTCTTCCGATCCAAGTTTGGCGTCATTATATGCTAAATATGATTAATCTCTGGAAAACTTACTTTTGATGCTATTTTTATATACCTTAATTAATTAGTGGTAAATAATTAGTTAAGTAATTTCAATGGGATAACTATATTACCTTAGCTAAGTTGGGCTAGATAGTAATATGATGATCGAATAATATAGCTACATTATAAATAGTGTATTACCACAGCAATCCAATATGCAAATTAGGAAGATTTGAAGTGTCTTTTGGTTTACTGGTGATAAATAAAATTGTGTTATTCGCGTTTATACATCATTTAAAACAGTTTGTGTTCTAGCCAATAGTATTGAGTATGCGTAAGATTTATCTATTAAGTTTTCTATTTGCCATAACATGCTATCAAAATGAAGTTTATGCGCAACAACCGCTTTCTTCTGTTGATGAGCAGGTGGTAATCGGTGTGTTGGCTTATCGTGGTTCTAAACATGCATTTGAGCGTTGGATGCCCACAGCTGATTATTTGAACAGTAAAATTCCTGGTTATCATTTCTTAATTAAACCCCTTAATCATAAAAAAATGCGGGAAGCAATCGAGCGGAATCAGCTAGACTTCATTTTAACCAATCCAGGGAATTATGTTAATTTAGAACAAACCTTTGGAATAACACGGCTTGTTACATTAAATAATCTACGAGTTGGGCGAGGGGTAAAACAATTTGGTGCAGTGATCTTTACACGAGCTCAAAATAAAAATATTAAAAGTCTTGTTGATGTAAAAAATAAGTCCATGATGGCAGTTAGTCCATCTGCATTTGGTGGTTTTCAATTAGCATGGTATGAAATGAATTCACAAGGTGTAAATCCTTTTACGGATCTTAAGCAATTAGTATTTAATGGTTTTCCTCAAGATGATATTGTTTTTGCAGTACGTGATGGTGAGGTGGATATCGGTACTGTACGAGCTGATATATTATATCGAATGGCAGCAGAAAAAGTTATTCGATTAAATGAATTTAGAATTTTAAATACCAAATTTAATCCTTCTTATCCTTTTAAACATAGTACAAAACTTTATCCAGAATGGCCATTTGCAAAAGCACGACATACCGAAGATGAATTATCACAAAAGCTTGCAATTGCATTATTAACAATGAAATCAACAGATGCTGCTGCTATCAAAGGATCCTATATTGGGTGGAGTGTGCCCTCTGATTATAGATCGGTACATGATTTATTTTATGAATTAAAAATTGGACCGTATCAACATCAAAATTCGATAAATTTTTTTGTTGAGCGTTACGGAAATTTTATAACACTAGTCATTGGATTAATTATATTTTTAATTTTAATAACACTTATTCTGGTGGTTTTGAATTTTAAACTATTAAAATCCAGGCGGTTACTGAAAAACGAGATATCGGAGCATAGAAATACAGCTGCAGAACTCGGGAAACTATCTCGTGCACTAGAGCAAACAGCAGAAACAATTATAATTACAGATAATGAAGGTATAATCGAATACGTTAATCCAGCCTTTGAAAGACTCACTGGATTTTCCCTGGTAGAAACAGTAGGTTTTAAACCATCAATTTTAAAATCAGATGAACATGATTCCATTTTTTATAAAAATGTTTGGAAAATAATTAGTTCTGGACGTATTTATCAGGGTATATTTATAAATCGATGTAGTAATGGTACATTATTGTATGAAGATAAAACGATAACACCCCTTAGAGATGATACTGGAAAAATAGTTCATTACATTGCAACTGGCAAAGATATTACTGAACAAAAGATAGTCGAAAAACAACATACCGAGCATCAACAACAACTTGCTCATGTGTCTCGTGTCAGTATGATGGGTGAAATGGCATCAAGTATTGCTCATGAGTTAAATCAACCATTAGCAGCAATAGCAAATTATGCACAAGGTTGTGTGCGTCGTATGTCATCAACTAATTATAACCCCATTCAGATTATTAACGCCCTGGAAAATATTAGTAATCAAAGCAAACGTTCGGGTGATATTATTAAGCGTATGCGAGATTTTGTACGCAAAGGTGAGCCAAATCGAGCCAGTACAGATATAAACCTGATTATTCAGGACTCAGTTCAGTTAGCAAATTTTGAGGCTCGCAAGCATGGTGTCTATGTACATATGCAACTTCAGAAAGTTATGCCATTAGTATTAGCTGATGACATTCAAATTGAACAGGTAGTGTTAAATTTGATTCGAAATGCATTTGAAGCTATGGATGGCAATAGTTGGACGCGTAAAGAGTTAATTATACATAGCTGGTATAATACTCAGATAGATATGGTTGAAGTTGCAGTCTGGGACACCGGACATGGTATTTCAAATGATCAGCGCGATAATTTGTTCGATGCATTTTTTTCCACAAAACCAGAAGGAATGGGTATGGGTTTATCAATTAGTAGATCGATCATAGAATCTCATGGCGGACATTTATCTGCAAATATAAATCAGGTAAAAGGCACTACATTTCGTTTTAGTTTGCCAGTAGTTTGCTCTGAGGTTAAGTATGCTTGATGTGAAGGCTACCGTATATATCGTTGATGATGACCAGGCAGTTAGGGATTCTTTAAGTTGGTTGATTGAATCTATTAATATAAATGTTGAAGTATATTCTTCTGCACAAGAGTTTCTGGATAAATATACACCCGATAATCCAGGATGTTTAATTGCAGATGTTCGAATGCCAGGTATTAGTGGCCTGGAATTACAAAAAATATTAAATGAAAAGAAATTTACAATCCCTATTATTTTAATCACAGGACATGGTGATGTCCCTATGGCTGTTCGTGCTCTTAAAAATGGTGCGGTTGATTTTATAGAGAAACCATTTAATGATCAGGTACTATTAGAACGAGTAAACCAGTGTCTGGAAAAAGATCAGAATGAGCGAATAGAAAATAAAGACTTGCAATCAAAAATATCACTTCTTGCAACCTTGTCTCCACGAGAACGTGAAGTGTTGGATCAAGTTGTGATTGGGAAACAGAATAAAATAATTGCTGCTGATCTTGGTATAAGTAACAAGACCGTGGAGGCACATCGAGCCAATGTAATGGATAAAATGAGGGTTTCTTCTTTAGCTGATTTAGTCGCATTGTATGTTTCATGTGGATTTTATAAGGGAAAACCCTAGTTAAATTAAGATCATACCGGATTTCTATTACTGTTAAATTCCTGTCTAATACCATCAACATCTTCTTGATGTAAAGACCCAGGTTACCAATACTTGGAGCCTCGAAACAAGAAATGTTGATGAATTTTGATTGTTATCTGCTTCTCATACCAGTAAGTCTACGGATAAGGCTTTCGACAAGGACTATCGCTGGCACGAGCGCAAGGAAGTTCGAACACGTTAAATCGTGTTAAGCCTGGAAACAGGTCTGATTTTATCAGTGTTGAATTTCGTGGTTACAAGTGTGGTTAACCTAGGTTGATTTTCTTTAAAAGCCAGGCTTAGGATTTAATCTTACTTTATTCAATTTAATTCATATGGTTTGTTAGCGAATTTATTTAGTAGTAAAGATTTCCCCCTTTGGAACACCGCCTGGTTTTACCAGGCTTTTTTTTAAATCACCTTTTAATTTTCCCAATTTTGATCTATTAATCTAGATAACTCTCTCAAACATGTACTGACAACTCAGTACAGTGCTACCTGGGTAATTGTCAAGGAATCAGTTCCAAATTACCTAATGTGTAGTGTTTAATCCTGCTATGGGGTCAACCGAGTAATTTCGGTTAATTGATTGATTTGTGGAGAAAGTCACAATTTTATGATTTTACTTGAGTTTAAATAACATACAATTTAGTTTTAAGGAGCTAATTATGGATTTTATGGATTTTCGATGGGATGACCGTAAATCGGAGCATGTTGATGTTACTTTAGCCTGTGGGACCAAGGACGCTGTTACCGGCGTTACGCAAAATATTAGCAATGGTGGAATGTATGTTGCAACTGATGTTTCTGATGTCGAGTTATATGCGCACTGTATGGTGACAGTTAAATTTAATGACAAACAGGATGATTCCGAAAAATTGGGTTTGCACAAAAATGTTCAGGCTATGGTTGCTTATAAAGATGATCGCGGTATTGGTCTTATGTTTTATAATAATGACGAGAAGTCTGAGAAGGATTAAGCTTGTTATAATTGAATAATATTTGTAATACTTAGCGTATTTCTGGAAAAAAGCGTTTGAACCACCACGAACGCCAAGGAAAATCAAAAGCCATTATTTATACACGCTTACCCAGCCTTTAGTAATTTGGTTGCATTTTTTGCTGATATTGGTTTACTAAATAAGAACCCTTGCATTTCGTCACAATTTTGTGATTTCAATATGTTATATTGTTCAATTGTTTCAATACCTTCAACTGTGACTCCTAATCGTAACGTATGTGCCAATGATGTAATCGCTTGAGTAATGGCAGCATTATCACTATCTTTTGCCACTTCGCGTACAAAATATTGATCAATTTTGAGTCGATCTATTGGAAATGATTTTAAATAAGCTAATGATGAATAACCTGTACCAAAGTCATCGATCGCAATACAGATACCAATTTGTTTTAGATTAAATAAGGTTTTTAGTGTTGTATGGGAGCTTTCCAGAAATAAACTTTCAGTTATTTCTAATTCCAGATTACCTGGTCTTAAATTATACTTACGTAATGTACCTAATACATAAGAGTGGAAACCTTTATCATCGATTTGTCTAATTGAAATATTAACAGAAATTTTTAAATCTTCATAACCAGCGATATGCCAAAGCGCCAGCTGCTTGCATGCTTCATCCAGTACCCAGTTACCAATTGTAATAATTAGTCCATTTTCTTCTGCTAATTTAATAAAATGACTGGGAAGTAATATGCCATGTACAGGATGACACCATCTTATTAAGGCTTCCATTGCAACTACATCATTTGTATCCACATTTATTATTGGTTGGTAATGTAGTATAAATTCATTACGTAAAATTGCTTGACGAAGATCAACTTCAAATTTACGACGCTTCTTGGAATGCAATAACATATCATGTTCAAAAAACGAATACATGTTTCGTCCATTTCGTTTTGAATTAAACATGGCTATATCGGCATTTTGAATAAATTGTTCAAGTGTTATATCATCGAAAGGATATAAACTAATGCCTATACTCGCACCAATAGAAAATTCATAGTCATCTATCTTCATTAACTTATTAAGCGATGAAATTATTCTATTTGCAATTAGTTCTGCATCACTAGTGGTACTTATACCATCGAGAATTACAGTAAATTCATCACCACTAATACGAGCGACAGTATCACATTCACGAACACATAGTTGTATTCGTGATGCAGCTTCTATTAAAACTTCATCACCAATGTTATGACCATAACTGTCATTAATTATTTTGAATTTATCTAAATCAATAAACATTAATGCTATTAATGTCTCGTTTCGTCGTGCTTGCGCCATTACCAGTGATAGTATATTTTGAAAATAGGAACGGTTTGGTAAACGAGTTAAAGTATCATGATATGCATGGTAACGAATTTCTTCTTCACCAATAACGTTTGGCTCTGTTGGGTTATTCTGTGATTTATTTGATTTAGATTGTAATAGAATAATAACAAGGTAGAATAATGCTAAGCTTATAATAACTGTAAATGTTATTAATCGTTTAGAATTAGTGATTACAACAATCGAATCAGTAACATTATTTTGAACTCCAAACACTGCAATTACATCTGATTTATCGAGGTTTAATAATGGGAATAAACTATAGACAGATGAATAATTAAAATTCTCATTAGTATGATTCAAAAATTCAATTAACTGAGATTTTTTAATTCCATTTGCTATGATTGTTTTAAAATCATTCTGTTGAGCGTTATTTAAAACATGATTATTAAACCTGGATTCAGCTATTGCAAAACCATTCAGATTAAATAAAGTAATACTAATATTTTTATGTGTATTGGCCAGTTCAAATAATGTTTGATTTAAATTATTTAAATTATTACTAAGTTTTACTGAATTTGATGTTAATAAATTAATATTGGTTATGCTTTTTTGAATATCTTTTGTAAATATTTTATTAAAATTTCGTATAAGAATAGAATTTTCAGATTCTTTATGCGAAATTAAATCTGAAATAGCCAGATATTGATAAAAATTTCCAAAGAAAATTGAAATAATTGTAATTAGTAAAAAAGCAAAAAGTAATGAGGGTTGCAATAATT
>JBGMQW010000158.1:0-8344 GCA_048060815.1 Thiohalomonadales bacterium
GTGAAAACAGTAATTTCTGATATTGGAATACAGAAAGACTAATAAATATGCAAAAATTGTGTGTTTAACTTGATAAAAGGGTAAGTAACCCCATTGTTCATCTGTGGTTTCATGTATCACAAACAGGTAACATGGAATCATTACTACCAAAGTTTAAGGGATCTTTAGCTTTTACTTGGAACTGAAATTAAAGAATTAAATGAAAACATAGGTGATATTATGGATATAATGGATCGAATTAAAGAACAGGTAGAAAAAAATCCGGTAATGATTTTTATGAAAGGCACACCACAATTACCACAATGCGGATTTTCTTCTCGTACAGCAGAAGCACTGCAATCTTGTGGTGAAGATTTTGGTTATTTTAATGTTTTAGGTGATCCTGAAGTATTTGAAAATTTACCACGCTATGCAGATTGGCCTACTTTTCCTCAAGTTTATATCAATGGTGAATTAATAGGTGGTTGTGATATTACCCTTGAATTATTTCAAAAAGGTGAACTTGCTAAAATGATAAAAGAGGCTGTAGCAGCAAAAGCATAATGAACCTTAGGTTTGTATACTAATCTTCCTTCGTAAGATTAGTATCATCCCGAGTTCAGGTTAAGTAAATTGAATATTTATTCCGGCTTGACCTGTTAAAAAGTCCCATTGATTTATTATTTTACAGAATAACTCAGCTGTTTTTTCAGTATCGTATATTGCCGAATGAGCTTGTTCATTATCCCATTCTATTTCCGCAGCTTTAATTGCACGAGCCAGGACAGTTTGACCATATGCCAGTCCGGAAAGTGTTGCTGTATCAAACGAGCTAAATGAATGAAAAGGACTTTTTTTAATTTTTGTTCGCTCAATTGCTGCATTTAAAAAACCAAGATCAAACATGGCATTATGACCAACTAATACCGCTCGGGAACAGCCTGATTCTTTGATCATACTTTTGACTGGAGCAAAAATCATTTGTAATGCTTCTTTTTCCGGTTTAGCCATGCGAAATGGGTGAAAAGGATCGATGCCGTTAAACTCCAAAGCCTTGGGATCAAGTATTGATCCGGGAAATGGTTCAACATGGCACGATATAGTTTCAGCACAAATCAGCTTTTGGTTCTCATCCATAATTATTGGTACAGCGGCAATTTCGAGTAACGCATTTTTTTTAGCGTTGAAACCCGCAGTTTCGACGTCAATTACAACCGGTAGATAACTACGGAACCGATTTGCAATTGTTAATTTAGAGTTAGGTTTAACTTGGTTCGACATGACTGTAGTTTATCGAAAAGCAGCACTAAAAGCGATCTACAGCTATGATATAAATGATATATTACCAATCTTTATCAATAATTGAGGAAGTTTATGAGATATTTATTATTGAATAAATTGTTCAAATTAAATTTAGTACCTCAATTTTTTGTAATTCTATTTATTTTTTGTTTTCAAACCTGGTGTTATGGTACAGAGGTAAATTCAAGGTTATGGAAAATTGATAAAAATGGAAAGGAACCCAGTTATATTCTAGCAACAATGCATAGCGAAGATCCTCGTATATTAATATTACCAGATAATTATAATAAAATTTTCATAGGGGCGAAAAGTTTTACGGCAGAAATTGATTTGAGTATCGATAATACCGAAATATTAACAAAAGCCATGATGTTGCCCGCGAATAAAAAATTAAAAAAAATAATCGGTGAAAATTTATTTAAAAAAAGTGTCATTATTCTTAATGATTATGGCATACCAGAAAATATAATTAATCAAATGAAACCTTGGGCAGTTTTAATGACACTAAGTTATCCAAAACCTAAAACTGGTTTGTTTCTAGATAAGCTATTATTCGACAAAGCGATTAAAATGAAAAAAAAGTATTATGGCCTGGAAACAGTACAAGAACAAATAGCAATATTTGATAATGCATCTTATGCAGAACAACGTATATTATTACTAGATTCGATTAAACAATATCCAAGTTTTGAAAAACAACTTGAAATAATTAAACAGTTGTATATAAAAGGCGATTTGGATGGATTACGAGAATACAATAAGAAAGTAATGTTAAAGGGAAATTATCAGGTAGCCGAAAAATTTATGATAGAATTACTTGATAAACGAAATATTAAAATGGTTTACCGAATGAAACCGCGATTGGGTGAGGGCGGTGCATTTATTGCTGTAGGTGCATTACATCTTCCCGGGAATGCAGGGATTTTACAGTTGTTACGAGAACAGGAATATCAATTAACACCAATTAAATTACAATAATCATTATTTCTAAATTTCACAGAAAATTAAGACATTTCATGTTCATGCCGATACAGATATTTAGTCTTAGAAAGAAAATTATAAGTTAATAAAATCTTTAAAAATTAAATATATTAGGCGCTTATATAAAAACATTTGTTTTTAAATGGGAATAGTAATGGAAGATAAACTTGATAACTGGGTTGTTCGAATTAGTAGTTTAGAAATACCTATATTTAAAGGAACATTAAATTCAGTTGCAAGTTTAACCAGTAAATATACCACTTCATCGAATGAATTATCTCGCGTAATTTTACAAGACGCAACATTAACGGCAAGAATATTACGAATCTCAAATAGCTATTTTTATAATCCCCGGGGTACAAAAATTAATACCATTAGTAGCGCCGTGATGTTTATTGGCTTTAATAACGTGCGTGATATTGCAATGTCGTTAGCAGTGATTGATGCATTAATCAAAGTACACTCACGAAATTATATTATTGCTTTAATGGCGCGGTCATTTCATGCGGCAGTTCAAGCTCGGGATATGGCTGAAAAATTCGGTGATCCATCATCAGAAGAAGTTTTTATTGCATCTTTGTTATTTCATTTTGGTGAGATGGCATTTTGGTGTATTCAAAGTAAAGAAAGTGATTTGTTAATTGAGTCAATGGATGATGAAGATTATAGTCCTGCTAAAGCGCAGCAACAAATTCTTGGATTTAAATTTAATGATCTTACTGCAGAAATTTCAAAAAATTGGCATTTAGGAGATTTACTTGTTGCTGCTTTAAAAAATAGAAATATTAAAGATGCATCAGCTCGAACGAGTCATATATTGTTAAGCCAACGTCTGTCTGATGTTGCTTTAATGGGATGGGAAACAAAAGAAACAGAAGCTGTATTAAAAGAAATTGCAAAGCATCTGGACTTGTCATTTAAAGCAACAAAAGTAGATGCAATCGATAACGCAAAAAAAGCAGTTGAAGTTGCAAATAACTTTGGTGCATCGTTAGCCGCTATGTTAATTCCTGTACCGGGTATAGATGAACTCAAAAGTAAAGGACATAAAAAAATATCAAAATCGACCATAGAGGTAAATATTGATTATCCTGAACCAGATCCCTTGTTACAATTAAATGTTTTGCGAGACTTGTCTAATATATTAGAACGTAAACCGGATTTTAATAATATTATTGGCATCGTACTTGAAGGAATGCATCGTGGCATTGGAATGGATAGGGTATTATTTGCAATTTTTGATAAAAGTACACAGAATCTCAATATTAAATATATTTTGGGTATCGATATAAAAAAATTAGAAAAATATTTTCAAATTAGTACAAGTGAAAATGAACATTCAGTTTTTTCCTGGGTAATAGAACGTTCAGAAAGTGTCTGGGTCAATAATAAAAGTCAGCTTGGTATTGATATAAAGTCAGTGAAACTGATTCTGGATATAATCGAAGTGGAAAATTTTATTATAAATCCGCTTGTTATAAATAATAAAGTTATTGGTGTATTTTATTCAGATAGAAAACCAAGTGGACGTAAAATAACGGCGGTTGATTATGAAAGTTGTAAGCACTTTGCACAACAAACTTGTTTTGCTGTTGATCACATATGGCGTAATAACTAATCTTATGTAGTTAACCTGAACACGGTATAAGAAAAACATGTAATAGCATCCACTACTAAATTGCGAGAACAAATGTAAGGATATGGAAGGGCTGTAGCCCATTCAAGACCGTCTGCCGCAGGGACGCGGCAGTCGAGCGGCCATGGATGGCATGTTTTGCGAGTCTTGAATGGGCTACAGCCCTTCCGTAGCCGATGGATTTAGTATTATTCATACGTAACTACTGAATTTTGTTATTTAAATTATATTTTCTTATTCCGAGTTCAGGTTAGTAAGATTAGGAGTTATTAAATTACAGCTTCCATCTTCCAGGTTAATGTTTCTCCCGCGCCTAATGGAACAAGTTCGCCGCCGCTAAATTGAAATGATGCAGGTACTTTCCACTGTTCTTTCTTCAATTTTATTTTAGATGTGTTTTTTTCCAGTCCATAGAAATTTGCTCCATTTCTACTTGCAAATTTTTCCAACATATCTAATGCATTGTTTTGATCGAATATTGTTGCGTAAAATTCAATTGCATTTGATGCTGAATAAATTCCAGCACACCCGCATGATGATTCTTTGTTTTCACGTGTATGTGGGGCTGAGTCAGTACCAAGAAAGAAGCGAGGATGACCACTGATGGCAGCTTCAATAAGTGCTTTTCGATGTCGTTCTCTTTTTAATACCGGCAGGCAATAATAATGTGGTCGAATTCCACTTTTGAATAATTCATTTCGGTTATACAATAAATGTTGTGGTGTAATGGTTGCTGCTAAGTAGTTATCGGCATCCCAGACATATTGCATCGCTTGTTGTGTTGTTATATGTTCGAATACGATCTTTAATTCAGGGAAATCCATTTTAAGTGGATGTAATACTCTTTCAATAAAAACTGCTTCTCTGTCAAAAATATCAACCTCAGAATCAGTAACTTCGCCATGAACCAGTAGAGGTAAGCAATATTTTTCCATAATTTCCAATAACGGATAGACAGTTTTTAAATTCTGTACACCTGAATCTGAATTTGTTGTTGCACCAGCAGGATAGTATTTTATTCCATAAATGTCTGGATGAGCAGCAGCTTTTTCGACTTCTTTTTTTGTAAGATTTTCGGTTAAATACAAAGTCATTAATGGTTTAAATTTAACATCAGCGGGTATAACTGCAAGAATGCGTTCTCGATATTTTCTCGCTTGTTCAACTGTTGTAATTGGTGCTTTTAAATTCGGCATGATTATAGCACGAGAAAATTGTCGTGTTGTATGGGCTATTACTAACGCCAACATATCATCATCACGAACATGTAAATGGAAGTCATCCGGGCTAGTTAATATTAATTCATTCACAATAATAAGGTTACTTTTTGTCAGTGGAAGGATCAATTATGGATTGCGGTATATCAGCTTCACCCAGTAAATAATCGAGCATTATTCGGGGGGTTAATTTTTCTTGAAACCATTTTAATGCATTTCCTGAATCCTGGGTTCGCCATGCTATATAAAGTTGTATTATAGGCGGTGCATTTTCTATCTCTTTTACAATTAATGCTCCGGATAGAAGATCATGTTCAATCAGGTTTTTAGGAATATAACCAACACCTAATCCCTGACGTTGAGCCTCAATTTTACTATCCATGTCGGGTACTGTCATCACAGATTGACCGCGTAATAGCGCCAAAGTCCGTGGGGTCATTTTACGAGAACTATCGGCTGCTGCTATTGCTCTATGTGCCAATATGTCATCAATGACTAACGGTTTATTAATCGTGGCAAGAGGGTGGTGTGGTGCAACCACAAACACTAAATCCAGATTACCCATTAAACGAGTGGTAAAATTAGTGCCAGCTGGAGCATCACCAATGGCACCTATGACAAGATCTGCTCGATCCCATGCGAGTGCATCCCAGGTACCACCAAATACCTCACGGCTTAGATTCACCACTGTGCCAGTGTTAACATGTTGAAATTGATGAATTAGTGGGTAAATACGAGTTAATGGGATGAGATCTACTACAGCGATTCGTAATTCAGTCTCCCAGCCGGTGGCTACCCGTTTCATGTTCTGTTCGAGCTCTAAAGCGGCTCTAAGTATATGACGTCCTTCCTGTAACAGTTTTTTGCCACTGTCAGTTAATACCGCTCGATGACCATCGCGATTAAATAATTCTAAATCAAAGTCACTTTCGAGTTTTTGAATAGTATAGGTTATTGCAGAAGGTACACGGTGCATTTCGAAAGCTGCTGAAGCAAAACTGCCATTACGGTCTATTGCGTCAATTACAGTTAAAGCTTCCAATGTTAGATGCATAATTTATGCCAATAATAGTCGTTCAAATTATTTGAATGAAATGTGCAGAATTATTCGCTTTTCATTCGTAAATATCAAGAGTAGCCTCACAGTTATATTCAAAAGTTATGAATAAATATTTATCACTTTTGACTGAATTCAGTATACATCAAGAAGGTGTGACTAAAAACCAGGTACTAAAATTAGAACCCGATATTTAGTCTCATGTATACGAATACCAGGTAGTAAGCAATGAAGAGTTCTCGGTAGTCTAACTTGAGAGAATTCTGTGAGATACGATAAGAAATAGTAATACTATGTTGTGCAAAATGCGTAATCGTCAGTATCACTAGGTTGTATTTGCGAATTCCTGTGTTATAAAGCGATGATATCCCCCCACGCTGAAACAAACCGAGTATCTCGATACTCGGTTTTTTTTATGTTCTCAATGAAATTAATCATTTACTTGAATGTGAGTAGCACAAGTTTATAATTGATCTTAAAATAAGAATTATACTACAGGGTATACCAACCCATATAACTTCACTAATAGTATTACTCGTTTACCCCATTCACTATTATGATATTAGATTGATGATAGTGTCTAATATGCTATGTTATTATTAATATGAATTAAATACGGAATTTAAAATTAAAAATAATGTCTGAACATCATTATGATTTAATCATTGTTGGAGGTGGAGTAAGTGGCACTGCATTATGTTATATGGCTACCCGATATTCTAATATAAAAAAAATCGCAATCGTTGAAAAATATTCTAAACTAGCCCAGGTTAGTTCTTTAAGTAGCAATAATAGTCAAACTCTGCACTGTGGTGATATTGAAACAAATTACACCATTGAAAAAGCTGTTAAAGTTCAACATGCTGCAAAAATGTTATTTAATTACACTCAATTACTTGAAAAAAATAATCATATTATTTCCAAATTCCCTAAAATGGTTATCGGTGTAGGTGAGAATGAAGTCGAGTTATTAAAAAAACGTTTTGAAATATTTAGCCCCCACTATCCCAATATGCGACTTTATGATAAACAGGAAATAAAACGAATTGAACCATCGGTAGTTGCAGGATTTAATGGTGATCGACCAGAGCAATTAATTGCCTGTGGTTCAGAAAATGAATTTTGCGCTGTCGATTTTTCAGCTTTATCACATTCTTTTATTGACCAGGCTGAAGCGCATAAAGATAATCGTGTAGATGTTTATCTTGACACCAAAATGCACAAAATCATTAAATACGATGATATATTTGAAATTCAAACAAATAAAGAAACCTTAACAGCATCATCGGTAGTTGTATCTTGCTGTGGTCATAGTTTGTTATATGCACAAGAAATGGGTTATGGTTTAAATTTTTCGTGCTTACCTGTTGCAGGTAGTTTTTATTTCACACCTAAAATATTAAACGGAAAAGTATATACTGTACAAAATGATAAATTACCATTTGCTGCAATTCACGGTGATCCGGATGTATTGGTTGATGGTAAAACCCGGTTTGGACCAACGGCATTATTATTACCGATGCTGGAAAGATACAACCTATCAACAATTATTGATTTTTTGAAAGTATTAAAACTGGATCGTGGTACAGTAAAAGTATTTTGGGATTTAATTAAAGATCATGATATTCGAAATTATATAATCCGAAATATGTTGTTTGAAATCCCAATCTTGCGTACCAGATTGTTTTTAAAAGATGCCCGGAAAATTGTCCCAGGCCTAATGTTAAATGATTTAAAATTCGCAAAAGGTTATGGTGGCGTTCGTCCACAATTAATAGATAAAAAAGCAGGTAAATTATTAATGGGAGAAGCAAAAATTAAACCAGGTAATGGTATTATTTTTAATATGACTCCATCACCAGGTGCAACCAGCTGCCTGGATAATGCCGAACAGGATTTAAGACATATAAGTAAGTATCTAGGGGCTTCGATAGATGAGGATAAATTAGCAACTGAGTTGAATTAAATTTTTGTTTGCACCGCCAAGACGCCAAGAAAATCTAAATAATTTTGTTTTAATCCCACACCCTTTAAGATAGTTATTCAATAATTAATATTGCTTAATCAATATCTTTTATGTTTTCCTTGGCGTCTTGGCGGTTAAAAATTAAATTCCGCCTTTAGTTAATTTCTCAGGGTCCAGTAATTTTTGTAATTCAGTTTCAGATAAAT
>JBGMQW010000159.1:0-8319 GCA_048060815.1 Thiohalomonadales bacterium
CAAATCAATTGAATATTGAAATAAGATAAGTTAATAAATAATGATAAAAACTAATAATTGATTATATTTACAACGTTTAGAGTAATTCCAAATGTAAATTTGTATTTGGATTTAACAATATTTATTTCGATTGTCGATAATTTTTAATTTTGAAACAATTAAGAAATGATAAACGCTTTTGATTTTCCTTTGCGTTCTTGGCAGCTAAAATCTTTTGACTTTATATAATTACGGTTTTTGCTGATTAATTTGTATCGACAACAATTCACTGCGTGAGTTTGAAATGTTTGGTATTTCATTATACAGATCCCCGCTTTGTGCTATGGCATTACCGGATTTTGAGATTCGAGCACCAATGCGAACTTTATTGAATTTAGACAATTTCATGGTTGGCATCATCGCCATGGTGTCATTCAAGGTTACAGTAATTGGTAAGTCTTTTACTTTCTTGCGAACCACCGCTAACGGCATTGGTGGTCCCTGCATTGCTTTTGCATAAATAAAGATACTGTCTTCAGGATTCGCTTTTGCTTTTAATGCCTCATCTAATGTAACTAGTACTTTTATGCCTGTATCCGATGGTAACGCTGCCTGACTTGGAGATGCTGTTGTACTTTCAGCAGCAGATTTCATATTTTTAGCTTTAGAGCCTTTTACCTGATCAATAGTTAACGTTAGTGCCTGTTTTCCATCGGTTGCAATATTAAGCACCTCGGTGAATAAATCACCATCTGTCGCAAAAACCTCACCTGATTTTGATATACGTGCACCTACTTTGACTTTATCAAAAGCAGATAACTTTAGAGTGTCCATCATCGCCATTGAGTCATCCAATGCAATATAAATAGGTAAGTCTTTTACCTGTCGCTTTACCACGGCTAACGGCATTTTTGGTCCGGTCATTGCTTTGGCATAAATAAACAGCACATCCGTATCTGCAACCTGGTTACGAAGCGCCGGATCCAGGGTAACTTTAAGTTTAATGGTGTTAGAGCCAGTTGTTGCTGTATTATTACTCGCGGTAGATGTTGATTTCTTTGAATTCGCTGCTTTGCTTGATATTTTTGAGCTGCCTGCAGCACCTCCAAGGACAATATTAACGGCATTTGAGTTCGCGGTTGCGACATTTTCGACTTCCTGCTTTATATCCCCTGGTTGGGTAATTGCATTACCGGACTTTGAAATACGAGCCCCAATTTTTACAGTTTGAAACTTGGATATTTTCATCGCGGGCATCATCGCCATCGCATCATTCAGGGTAATTGTTATTGGTAAATCCTTTACCTGTTTTCTTGCTGCTGCTAATGGCATCGGTGGACCGGACATTGCTTTGGCATAAATGAATACTGCATCCGTTGGAGATACTTTGGATTTTATTGAATCATCAATTGTAACGGTTACTTCTATGGCAGCGGCAGCTGCTGAACCAGACGGAGTTGTAGTAGCCGCAACTTTCGAACTTAACGCAGCCAGATCGATTTGATCTTTTTTATTTAACTTACTGTTAACACGAGTTAACATTGTCATTACTGGTTGTTGATATTGACTACCTGAAACGACTTCATACAAAAGCGCCCACTGTTTTACTGCTTTTTTATTATCGCCATTTTCCTCTGCATACATTCCAGATAACCATAAACCGGTCATATCCCGCGGCGTAATTTTTAAAGCAGCATTGATTAACTCTATTGGCTTACCCTCAAGTTTACCATTATTGGCCATTGCTAAAGCATCGGCATAACGAAACATGACTTGCGGGTTATTTGCGACCAGTGCATAGGATTTTTCAAATGCGGTAACAGCATCAGAATAGCGTTTTAATTGCATAAACGTTTGACCTAACATTGCCCAGCCTTCGGCATTATCGGGTTCCTGTTCTAAACGTGCTGCAATTTTTTCGGCCATTACTTCGGGTGACATTTGGGCTTGTTGACCCGCTGCTTGACCAGCACCTTGACCGGCTCCCTGATTGGATTGGGTCAAGTTTTGATTGTTTAATAAATCAGGTGAAGTCCCTAACATTAAATACAAGGCTACGGCTAACACCGGTGTAATAAATGCGATAACCCAGGCAGCATTACCAGAATGTTCAACTTCTTTTATTTCATCATCCTGTAGTTCAGTATCATTTAGTAATGCTGTTTCAAGTTCTTCTTTACGCTTGGTATAAAGCTCAGGTGAAATTCTTTCAGTCTTTAGTTCAACTTCAAGTTCTTTCAGTTTTTCTTTTGCGATCAGAACATTTTGAATACGTAAATCTTCCGCTCCAAATTTTGGTTTACGTAAAATACTGGGCAAAATTAACCCAAGACTTACAAAAACCATTAACAAGGAAATAACCCAAAATGTTGCGTTCATATTCTTTTTATCCTGTAAACGCGACTAGCGTTTCTTAATCCAATTTTATAAAATTATTTTAGTTTTCTAATCATCTAACAATGCGGATGCTCGTTTATGTTCATCAGCTGATAATACTTTATGGTGGCTGGTATTTCGTGAGCGGACGTAACGTAGCATAAACCATAATCCTAAAACTAAAAATACTGCCGGCCCTATCCATAACAGTGCCGTACGTAATTTAAACGGCGGTCGGTACATAACAAAATCACCATAACGTTTGGTCATGAATGCCACAACATCATCATACGATTTACCTTCAAGAACCATTTCGTAAGTAATTTTACGTAAATCCTTTGCAAGATCGGCATTTGAACCCGCAATAGTCTGGTTTTGGCAGACCAGGCACCGAAGTTCATTGATTAATTTTTTATACAATTGTTCTTTTTCCAGATCATCAAATTTTGCAAACTCAATGCCAGCAAAACTAAATGAACTAAAACCAACGCTTAAACTAAACCAAAGTAATCCTGTCACGAAAATTTTAAGTATTTTATTCATGTCGATAAACCTATTTTGTCTCTATTCAGATCGGAGTTTCATTATCAAAGGTATAAGTGTTTCTTGAATATCTTTATAAGAAAATGGACCAATTTGTTTCTTGCGAATAATGCCTTTCTTATCAATCAGGAAGCTTTCCGGTACGCCATAAACACCATAATCAATACCAACCCGCCCATCGAGATCCATCACACTGACTTTATAAGGATTACCCAGTTGCTGTAACCATCTGGAACCAGCCTCTTCAGTATCTTTATAATTTAAGCCAATAATTTCAACAATATTTTTACTTGCTAAATCATTCACCAGCGGATGTTCAGAACGACACGCAGCACACCAGGACGCCCAGACGTTTAATAACCAAACCTTACCAAGCATGTCCTTGGTACTGAGTTGTTCGCCGGACTTTCCTAACACTGGCAACGTAAATTGCGGTGCTGCTCGTCCTATATTTTCAGGTGGAATTTCTTTCGGATCCAATAATAATCCTACCCCTAAAAATATCGCTAATACCACAAAAGCGATTAGGGGGATAAATGCTTTATTCATTGTACGTTATCCACCTGCCAGTGCTGCTTTAGCGAGTTCAGACTCTTTTACTGAACGACGTGCAGCTAATAAATATCGTCGATCACTCGCCGCCAGGAGACCACCGAACGTCATGAAAATTGCACCTAACCATATCCAGCGTAAGAATGGTTTATGGTATAAACGAATACTCCAGGCGCCTTGATCGTCGAGTTTTTCACCCAGAGCTACAAAAAGATCACGCGTTAATCCATCATCAATCGCAGCTTCGGTCATGGCATTTCGCTGTACCCGATAAATACGTTTTTGGGGACGCATTATGGCGACAGTTTCACCGTCTTTAGTCACCGTGACACTGCCTTCATTCGCGCTGTAATTAGGGCCCTTAAAATCCCGAACACCATTAAACTTAAAGGTATAATGTGCTAATGAGTAGGATTCTCCGGGTACCAGACGCACGTCTTTTTCAAGACTAAATACGGTTGCGAGGATCATACCGACAATAAACACACCCATTCCGATATGTGCCAGGGTCATACCATAAAATCCGCGCGGTAGCGTTAATAACGCATTTGATATTGAAGGTTTGTCTTTTATTCTTTGATAAAAAGACATCACAGTAGTACTCATTACCCAGATACCCAGAATCATGCCAACAATAGCCTGAAACAATTCAAAACCCGTTACTTGTTGCCAATCAAAAAATGGACTGACAAAGATAAATGCAACACCCAGCACGACACTGACAATCATCGGGGTTCGTAGTTTAACAAACACCGCTTTAGCATCGTCTTCTTTCCATTTTAGAAATTGCCCAAAGCCGAGCATGATTGTTAATGGTACTAATAAAATCAGGAATATTGTTCCAAAGTAGGGCGGCCCAACCGAGATTTTTGCACCCGTGACCGCATCTAATACTAATGGATATAATGTGCCTAATAAAATACTTAAACCTATCGCAACCAAAATGACGTTATTAATTAATAAACCGGTTTCACGTGAAATAAATTCAAAAGTACTGGCACTTTTTATATGCGGTGCACGCCAGGCGTATAACAGTAATGAGCCCCCCACCACGATGCACAGAAATATCAGAATAAACACCCCCCGCGCCGGATCACTTGCAAACGCATGTACCGAGGTTAACACCCCGGATCGAACCAGGAAGGTACCAAGCAGGCTTAATGAAAATGCAAAAATAGCGAGTAACACTGTCCATGCTTTAAACGTGCCACGTTTTTCGGTAACGATTAATGAGTGCATTAGTGCGGTACCGACAATCCAGGGCATAAACGATGCATTCTCGACCGGATCCCAGAACCACCAGCCACCCCAACCCAGTTCGTAATACGCCCACCAACTGCCCAACGCGATACCAATAGTCATAAATGACCATGCCACATTTGTCCACGGGCGTGACCATCTGGCCCAGGCACTATCCAATCGCCCGGCGATTAAGGCCGCAATCGCAAAAGCGAACGCCACCGAGAAACCAACATAACCCATATATAACATCGGTGGATGAATCGCTAAACCAACGTCTTGTAATAATGGATTTAAATCCCGTCCTTCAAGTGGTGCAGGAAAAACCCGTTCAAACGGATTTGAGGTAACAATTAAAAATAATAAAAACCCGACCATCACAATACCCAGAACACTGATAACACGTGCCACTGTAATATGAGGAATACTTTTACTAAAAAATGCGACGGAACTTGTCCAGATCGATAATACTAATGCCCAGAGTAATAAAGAACCTTCATGCGCTCCCCATACTCCCGAATATAAATAAAGCGTGGGTAGATGGGTATTCGAGTTATTAGCAACATATAACACTGAAAAATCGTGTACCAGAAACGAATAAGTCAAAGCACTGTAGGATATAATTAATGCGGCTAATTGTGTGTATGCAGCAGGACGTGCGACAGCTATCCAGTTATACCGATTTGTTTGTGCGCCAATCATTGGCAAGATTGATTGTACTAATGCAATGACTAACGCGAGTATTAATGCAAAATGTCCAATTTCAGGTACCATTAGCTGCCTCCTTGGCTGGTATGGATAGGGAAGATTGTTTTTTTAGTCTAGCTTTTTTGGCTTTTTCAATGCTGTCGGCTACTTCGGGTGACATGTAATTTTCATCATGTTTGGCGAGCACTTCTTCTGCGACAAACATTCCTTGTTCGTTAATTCGCCCGGTGGTAATAATTCCCCGACCCTCTTTAAACAAATCCGGTAAGATTCCGGAGTAAGCAACAGTAACCGTCTCTTGGGTATCGGTGACATCAAATTTCACCGTGAGTTCATTACCCGACGAGCTGCGTTTTAATGAGCCTTCAACCACCATACCACCTAATCGAATATTACGATTTTTCGGTGCTTCACCCGCATGAACCTGAGTAGCAGTATAAAAAACATTAAGGTTATCATTTAGTGCCTGCAATGCAATGGTGGTTGCAAGCGCAACACCAACTACTAAAAAGCCAACCATCATTAAGCGTCGTTTGCGTACTGGAGTCATATGTTTGCCTCTTGTCGTTTAATTTTACGGGCTAATGTTTTGATAATTTTCTTGCGTTGAAGAATTGGCCCTACAATTACCCAGGTCATCACTACGGCCGTAATACCATAGGCTGACCAAACATAACCAGCATGACCACCCATATAAAAAAATTCAGATAGTGTCATGCCGTCTCCACTAATTCTTTAACCCACTTACTATTAACTTCGCGTTGCAATAACTCGTTTCGCGAGCGTAATAATAACGCAATGATATAATGTATTTTAAATGCAGTCGTCATTACCAATAATGGAATAAGCATACTTGTCTGTATCGTAGAACCACTGGTTGATATTGAAGCACCCTGGTGTAAGGTGTTCCACCAGATAACAGAATAATAAATAATAGGAACATTCACCACCCCGACTAGAGCCAGAATCGACACGGCCTTGGCTGCAGTTCGTTTATCTTCAATCGAGCTGTATAACGCAATCACTCCAAAATATAAAAACAATAATAATAATTCGGATGTTAAACGTGCGTCCCAAATCCAGTAAGTTCCCCAGGTTGGTTTGCCCCAGATCATACCGGTTATTAATGCAATAGCAGTGTAAACTGCACCAATATAAGCACTACTGATTAACACGACTTCTGCTAATTTCATGCGCCAGATTAAGACAATAGCACCACAAATAGCCATGATGATGTAGATTTGCATCGACATCACCGCGGTAGGAACATGGATAAAGATAACACGGTAACTATCACCTTGTTTATAATCAGTTGGTGCTGCAATCAAACCACCATAAAGACCGTAAACAAACAATACCACTGCTATCACTGTCAACCACGGTAAAATTTTTCCCGCAATACGATAAAAGTGCGGCGGTGAAGACAACATGTGGTAGTACTTTACAATTAATTTTATCATTATTCTATTTCATCATCTTTTGCTTAACTGAGGCTTATTTTTAACGAAGCGGCAATCGGGAAAGGCGCCAATGTTATCGCTAACACTAAAAAAGCAATCATCATGTTTATCTGTGCTGTTACCGGGAAACCTGAAATCGTAGTCTCTACTGCACTGGTCGCAAAAATTAATACCGGTACATACAATGGTAAAACCAATAACGATAAAATTATGCCACCGTTACGTAATCCGATTATCAACGCAACCCCAATAGCACCTATCAAGGTTAACACTGGTGTCCCTAGTAATAAGGTCAATACCAGTACCCCTAGACCTTCTACGGGTAAACCTAAAAATACTGCTAGCAATGGTGATACTACCACAAGTGGTAAGCCTGTCATTAACCAATGTGCTACAACTTTAGCAAATACCAGCAACGCCACAGGATGTGGGCTCAGTACTAATTGTTCAAGCGACCCGTCCTCATAATCAGAACGAAACATCGCTTCTAATGATAGCAATACCGATAATAACGCTGCCAGCCAGATAACACGCGGAGCCATTGTGGCTAATAAATTCGTTTTCGGGCCAATGCCTAATGGAAATAACACCGTCACAATCGTAAAGAATAGCAGTGGATTCACTATTTCAGCAGGACGACGAAAGCCAAGTTTTAAATCTCGCCTTAATAGATGATAAAAAACTGAAAAGTATGAAGTCTTTGTCATTTCCCTATTGTTAATACCTGTACATCAACATCGTGTAAATTCATTTCATGGTGCGATGTCATCACCGCCATTCCACCATTATCTGTATGTGTTTTTAATAATCTTTCAAACAACTCAACACCATATTTATCCAATGCCGTAAATGGTTCGTCCATAATCCACAGCGGGCTGCCTATCACCATCATTCTGGCAAGGGCTAATCGTCGCCGTTGCCCTGCTGACAGAGTATGTACCATTGAATCTTCAAAATGGCCTAAATGCACTTGATCCAATGCTTCTTGCAATGATAAGCCCGAAGAAATCTGACCCAGAGCACGCCCCATTTTTAAATTTTCAATAACAGTTAAATTTTCTTTAACACCATTTAAATGACCAACATAGACAAATTGTCGACAATATTCATGTCCCAATTTAGTAATATTTACGCCACACCATTGGACTTTCCCACTTTCGGGTTGACGTAATCCCGTTAAAATACGAATAAGTGACGTTTTACCTGAACCATTTCGACCTTCGATAAACAAAGCCTGGCCGGATTTCAGGCTAAAATTCAAACCGGTGAATAATTTTCGATCATCCCGGAAGCAATCCAGATCATGTACCGATAAGAACCTGTCCTGGTCAGAAAGTTCCAATTCCGTTGTATTTTGGGAGTGCATATATTAGACGATCTATGGTGTAAATTCTTTAGTATAAAGGTGGACTAAGGCTATCGGATTTCAGAAAGGCTTGCAATGAATCATGTCTAAAAATAG
>JBGMQW010000160.1:0-8285 GCA_048060815.1 Thiohalomonadales bacterium
TCAAATTCCATTTCAGAATTGTTTTCCATCTTTGTAATATTCCGTATTTCTTAATAATTATTCAGGTTAATAAATATACCATATTAAAGGATATAGGATTTAAAATAAATACCAGGGCTATTTTAGATTTTGGTATTAATCACACAAATTCGATAAACATAAATTTATTAAAATAGATTATACTAACTCTAAATATGTAAAGTGTTGAATATAATGAATTTTTAACTATAATGTGAATTATAAAGTAAATTCATTGTCCCAACATAGATGATAACAATAAGAGACTAACATCAAGAGACGATAATGAATCGAATTTTTTTTACTGCATTTTTTTCAATTATTATAAGCCTGTTTTTAAGCGTGGGCATACTTAATGCTGCAAGTAATGTAAAAGTTAAAAACCAGTTGTTAAATCATGCATCGCCGTATTTAGCGATGCATGGTACTGATCCGGTTAACTGGCAAGAATGGAATGCCGAGACAGTTGCCCGGGCTAAAAAAGAAAATAAAATTTTGTTTGTCTCCAGTGGTTATTTTTCCTGTCATTGGTGTCATGTTATGCAGCGTGAAAGTTATAAAAATAAAGAAATTGCAACAATTATCAATAAGTATTTTATTGCTGTTAAAGTCGATCGAGAGTTGAGTCCTGCTTTAGATGCTAAATTAATAGATTTTGCTGAACGTACTACCGGTCGTGCCGGTTGGCCGTTGAATGTGTTTGTAATACCGGAAGGTTATCCATTAGTTGCGATGACTTATGTACCAACAAAACAGTTTAAAGATGTTTTATTAAATATTAGCTCACGTTGGGAAAAAGAATCAAAAGACTTAAAACAATATGCTAAAGATGTTGCTGATGAGTTGCATCCTGTTTTGCGTCAATCAAATCCCACCCTGGAAAAGGGCTTGGCTGAAAAATATACCCGGACTTTTTTATTGAAAACATTTGATTACGCAGATGAGTTACAAGGTGGTTTTGGTCAAAGTTTAAAATTTCCATCTGCTCCCCAGTTATCGCTGTTATTGAAAATTCAAAAACAAAAACCAAATCCGCGTTTAGAAAAATTTTTACGATTGACTCTGGATCAAATGCGCAGCCAGGGTTTGTGGGATCATATAGGAGGAGGGTTTTATCGTTATGTTGTTGATCCTGCCTGGCAAGTACCGCATTTTGAAAAAATGCTTTATAACAATGCTTTGCTTGCGGTGATTTATTTTGATGCAGCTAAAATTTTAAAGCAACCAAAATATACCCAAACTGCAATTGCGACATTGGAATTTATGTTACGTGATTTAGCGACTGAAAGTGGTGCCTTTGCTGCGAGTTTATCTGCTGTTGATAATAACGGGGTGGAAGGCGGGTTCTATGTTTGGACAAAAGAAGAAATTAAAAAAATAGCTTCCGATACAGAATTTAAAATTGCCGAATTGTTATGGGCTTTGGATAAGCCTCCTGCTCTGGAACATGGTTATCATTTAACACAAAAAATGAGTGTAAATGACATTGCCAAATTGTTAAAAATGAATAACGATCTAGTTGAAAAAAATATAATCAGTTTACGCGCTAAATTATTTAATACACGAAAAAGTAGAAGTCTGCCAAAAGATACTAAACAACTGGCAGCGTGGAATGGTCTGGCATTATCTGCATTTGTTAAAGCTGCGAAGCAAACTGGAAATGATAAATATAAAAAACAGGCTAAAAAAATTAAAGAATATATCGAAAATATTTTATGGAAAAAAGATCACTTATTACGAGCTGTTAATGGCAAGCTGCCATTAGGAACTGCTGGTTTAGAAGATTATGCCTATGTGGCACAAGGATTTTATGATTATGCAGAATATAGTAAAAAAGCATCGGACATGGATTTAACGTTTAAAGTCGTAACAGAAGGTTTTAAACGGTTTTATACAAAATATGGCTGGGTATTATCAGAAAATATGTTATTGCAGTTTGGTAATGGTGAGCTATTACTGACCGATGGGCCAATGCCATCTACAGCATCAATTCTAGCTGCAGTAAGTTTACGTGTAACAAACAATAAAAAAGATGAAAAATTAAAAAACATGGCCCTATCATCTTTAAATGTACAAAGTGATATATTATCAACTCAACCGTATTGGTATGCTACTCATGTTAATGCTATTGCAGAATATCAGTTAGGCTGGTAATTTTAATTATAGTTATTAGCAACTACGTTTGAAATATCAACGGTTTTAAACTGAAATTGAGCAATGGCTCCGGTTGCTAATAACAATTTTGTTAGTCGTAAATAATATAGTGTAGTGCCCGCATTCACAGCGATAACACTGTTAATATCGTATAAAAAAGCGGGGACAATAATATTTTCGCCTTGTTTTTTAGTATTTGCACCTTCAATCAATAAACTACGATAATAATCGGTACCTGCCCCCACACCTGAAATACCTTTTACAGCAATAGGTTGAGCATTAGAGGCTATCGACATTACACCTATTTCAATATTAGAGCGGTCACGTGATTTTTGCCAACGAACTATTCCGATTTTCCAGTTTGCTTTTTCATGCCGTTTTGCTTTATAGGCAATCAAGTCACCTACTTTAACAATTTTTCGAGTATATTTTTCAAGATCGCCACTTAAAGCAAGACCAAATTCACT
The DNA here is from genome assembly GCA_048060815.1 of Thiohalomonadales bacterium. Classification (GTDB taxonomy): domain Bacteria; phylum Pseudomonadota; class Gammaproteobacteria; order UBA6429; family Thiohalophilaceae; genus CAYQUC01. The sequence goes on from JBGMQW010000160.1 coordinate 2,640, forward strand.
ATTATTAATTTCATACCAGGTACTGGTTAAATAAATACTGCGGTTGTGTCGTTTGTCACTTTCCAGTGAAATTTCATAAGCATCTATATGTGCTTGTGATTTTTCACTAAGGGTTTGTTCTGAGTTGGATTCCGGTTTTAATTTAGATTGATCTGAACCTTCAGTCACCATATTAAATTCATCCATAGCAGGAGTAAATGGCTCCTGATCGGATAGGAAAGAATGACAGGCATTCATACTATTGATTAACGTCATTTCAATAGACGATTTACCACGATGAGTTTCACGCGATATACGCCTACGCCAATTATCGGATATACGCATGAGCATGTTGCGTAAATTTCTATTCACCAATGATTCAGTTTCAATAGAATTTGATAGTGAATTTAATAATAAAATCTGAATATCATTTTCAAGTTTTTTCTTAACCAGAGAAATATCAACTATTCGACCATCACTAGGAACCCAGGTATTGTCTCTGCTAACATAATGTGGTCCCAGGTCATCAGTCAGATCAATAATATATTCATTCGTTGGTGAGAACTCACCCAGAGGAATAATATTACACTGATCAATCCACTGTGTGGTAAGTCGATAAACTACATCAGATTCATTTTGCATCAAGTTGTATGGTTCAGCTATTGCGAGTAATACAATACGTTGATACATCTTTTCGATAGTATGTGGCGGTGCAAAATGTGCATGCGCTAGTTGGTCGTCAATAGGAAAATCCTGCAAGCCTAAGGTAAGTGCATAACGATACAATTGGTGTAATTCACTCCAGACATCTTCGGGTTCAGGTTGGTAACAACGATAAACCTGTAATAGCAGCAATGACAAATAAAACATTGAAAAATAGACCGCTTCAGTAAGCATCGAATCGTAATTGGTTCGGCTATCATCGAGTATGGCCAGCTCACTAACAATTAATTTATATGCAGAAGCTATTTCAGTAATTAAAATAATTATATTAGACTGGGTAGTCGCATGTTGGTTTTTATACGGGAGTTTTGCGGTACTGAGTGTTTGCTCTAGGCCGGACATAATTTCGTGTGCCCGGGGTTGTATTAACAGCATTAACTTTAAACGTTCCTTAGGGGAGTAATGGGAACTGTTCAGTGCTAATATCTGTTCTCGCAATTCTACAATCGCATTATCTAAATTACTGGTAACCAGCTTTTCTAACCAGCGACTTAAATTACGTGGCTTAATATAGGGTTTAGGACGCTGAAATAATTCCTGGTTTGGCAGATTTAATACTGGCAAGTACATTAGTACTCTCAAGCTATTGATTGGTTTATATTTTAGTCCTAAGATGCTGGTCTGTCACGGTTATTCTACATATTAATATTAGATATTAACAAATAAATTTGGGTGGCAGTACTATTTTAATGCTATGTTTGCTTTATAAAGTTTTATGTGTAAAGTATTAATAAAATCAACAATTTGATTCAAGATTTGGTAAAATTGGCCGATTAAAAGGATGTTGCTTAATTATTAAGCATATATGGTATAAACAAAAATAAGATAATCAGTAGAAAATACTTAATGTATTACAGAGTATTAATTTTCTACATAATATCCTAGTGAAGGAGTTGTTTCGGGTGAGAGTTCAAAAATTTAAATTAAACAAAATATTGATATTTGTATTTAGTTTATTTCTGGTTAATTCGGCCATTGCTTCAGACCTGATTATGACAGCTCCTCCCCGTGAAAAAGTTTCAGCTGGCAAAGCATTATATGGGCCTCTTGCTGCTGCCATTAGTAATGTTTTAGGTGTAAAAGTGGTTTATCGACACCCTGGTAACTGGTTACGTTACCAGCGTAATATGCGTAATGGCGAATATGACATCGTGTTTGATGGACCTCATTTTGCGTCATGGCGTATTGAACATCTAGGTCATCGCGCACTCGTTAAATTACCCGGTTCACTGGATTTTTTTCTAGTATCATATAAATCGGATACTGAAATCGTGAATCCTGAAAGTTTAATTGGTAAGAAAATCTGTGGTATTTCGCCACCAAATTTATCAACATTAAGTGTCTTAGCCCGGTTTGATAATCCGGTACGCCAACCCGTTATTTTAGGAATTCGAGGTGGAATGGGTAAAGTTCTTAAAAAATTCGAAAATGGCGCTTGTCGAGCAGCAGTATTTCGAAATACTTTTTTCTATAAGAAAATATCTAAAGAGAAGCAAGCTAAATTCAAGATTATATTTGAATCTGAATCCTTACCAAACCAGGTTATCACCGTGAGTAATCGAATTTCAAAATCTCAAGGAGAAAAACTGGCAAAAGCCATTATGTTTGGTAAAGCCGCTAATGCCGCAAAACCGATTGTAAAACGATTTGGTGGAAAGGCAAAATCATTTGTACCAGCAAAATCAGAAGAGTATTTTGGTCCACGAATCCTGCTTGAAGGCGTAATTTTTGGTTGGTAGTAAAAAAATTATTTTACGGATTAAGTGTACAGGACTTTTTATTCGAACAATTCGCTGACTGCCATTTAGGGGTATAAATTAAATATCCCAAAATATCCGATGGGTTTTTTGCATTCCATAAATCTTTAAAGATAGATATAAACTCATAGAAATTAACTTTAACAGGATTTATTGTATTAATTTGAATTGTTAATCCATAAGTTGGTTTAAATAATTCTTTTTGATAAGTCGAAAATAATTGATCCCATATTGAAAATATAGCACCAAAATTTTTATCAATGTAAATATCATCATTGCCGTGGTGTACTCGGTGTAACGATGGTGTACAAAAAACGCGTTCAAATATTCCTAATGACGGTATTACATCATTATGCAACCATGTTTGATATGCCAGCATTAACACTGCGCTGATTAAAACCATAATAGGATCAAATCCAATTATTATAGCAGGTATAAAATACAGTAAACCAGTAAAATTTTCGATAAAAGAAACACGGAAGGTAGTACTATAATGAAATATTTTAGAGCTATGGTGAACTGAGTGGTATCCCCAAAATAATCGAACACCATGTTCTAATCGATGTTCCCAATAATATAGAAAATCAACCAAAATCAGACAAATAATAAATGTCACCCAATTATTTGTTATCGACCATGGAATTATATTTCCAATATACACATATAAAATTAAAAAAAAGTTGCCAGTCATTATTTCAGTTGCAATATTTGGAATGAATACACTGATATTCGCACTGATTTCTTTTATATAATTAACAGTGATTTTTTTTGTATAGATTTCGATAAAAAATTCGTGTACCGCAAAAAAAATATAAACACTATAAACTAATAATGTGATTAGACCAATGTTTACAAATAATTCTGAACTTTCATAAATGATGTCCATTATAAATATCCTTTTTTATCTATGTTATAAATACCGACTGTAAGCTATCTTTGGTTAACTAAGGGTTAAGAAAAATATAAAAAATTTGATGGGTGACGTCAGTCTTGAAAATAAAATTAAATCAGGTAAGAAAAACTAAAGGTAATTGAAAAGGATCCATGCAATTAAAAACCTTACGGTGCATAATTTTAGATTCCGCAGTTGAACACTTTAGAACCTTAGGATTCATTAAGTACTACTTCACTCGCAATCTCGCTCAGGTCGCGCTTGGTACATGTCATAATTATATGAACATTAACAACATAGAATAGGGGGGCTCAGTTTTTTCCAGGGTTCACAATTTCAAGGTGTCTGGCTCTAAGTAATCTACTAATTTCAATTACTTACCTATCTTCGAAGCGAACAGGGTGCAATAGACACTTTATAAAGGCTTATAGAGATGCCTTAAATTTTGCTTAATTCATGTGCATGAGCTATATTCATATTTGTTAATTATGAATAATAGAGGTGAACTATGGCTACTACGAGTCTGAGTCTAGGTGAGCATTGGGAGGTGTTTATTAAAAATGAAGTTACTAGTGGACGTTATGGATCCGCCAGTGAAGTCGTTCGTGATGCGCTTCGTGTTATGGAAGAACGCAAAAGTAAACTGGAAGCACTAAGAGCGCATTTAGCACAAGGCGTAAAACAATCTAATGATGGCAATTTTGTTGACAACTTTTCGATGGATACATTAATCACAGATTTGGATAATGAGGCTTGATTACGAAATACCGAATTACACCAAGAGCATTAGATGATCTAAAAAACATCGGTCGTTATACCGAGCAAAATTGGGGTAAGGTTCAACGTGATCTATATTTAAAGAATCTAGAAAAACGCTTTAACTGGCTAGCCGATAGTCCTGGTCTTGGCAAGCATCGGCCAGAGATCAATAAGGATTTTTACAGTTACCCACAAGGCATGCATGTGGTGTTCTATCTGTTACATACAGATTATATAGATATCATTGGTGTCCCACACAAAGATATGGATATAATTTCTTATTTTCAGCCTGACTGATGGTCGCTGGTATCTTTATGTAAAAAATTAGATACCCAAAATTTGCGATTGAAAGTGAAAAAATTTAATAACTAAATTTGTAACTTTAAACCAGGAGGTTGTTTAATAATAAAACCCTCCTGGTTCAAATCATTTACTCGCTATTAATTAACAGCCTCCCAAAATATTGTTCCGATAATCATATTTTCAATATCACGTGAATGTGGATTATTAAATTCAGATTCTACCCATAATGATTCACCTGCTTTGATAACGGGGCCGTATCGACCTGGAGTCCATGCGTATAAACCATTTACTGGTAAATGATCTTTATGCGAGTGCAGTGGTGTTGGCCCTTGTCCCATATCATCATGAGTTACAGGAATATTTTGAAACTCGGGTTTAAATTTATGAAGAGTACCCTTGTCACTGTTTAATTTTATGGTACCCGCATGATCATGTATATGTGGAATTACGGCAACAATTCGAGTATCAATGTCCACTGGATATTTTGGACTGGCTTTTTTTGATTTACCGGGCGGTACTGCAAAATCCGATGTCACCGGAATGACATCAATCGAATCAACATTTGTATCACGATAGGCATTAAGTTCGTCATCAATTGTTATGCTAATACGTAAATATATTTTTTCAGTTGTGGGTTTGTTAGCTGGATTTTGCCAATGCCATTCTGGAATTAAAAAACCACCATCGAGTTTATAACCATAACCTTTTGGGAAATGGAAACTGGTTAACTCGCTTCCTGAGCTAAAGGGTGCGGGAAAGTCAGTGTAATCAGCTCGTGTTCGATTCGGCGCAGAATAAAACATAACCATATGATGTACCATTTCGGAATATGCCGGATCAGCAGATAATACATCAATACTACCATCACTATTACGACGAATTACATCATAATCCTGTGCCAATGACCAAAACGGTTGATTCGTGGGTAAGACAATGACACTTGTTTTAGGATTTTCAGGATTATCCGGATGTTGATTAAAGTTTTCGTCATACATAAAAGCGGTATGATTGACGGTATCAATTTTAATGTAATTGGTAAATAAGCCTTGAGCTGCGTATAAATTTTGAACTACAAATAACAGCGTAATTACCATGCTGGTTAACAGAATTGATTTAAATGACGTTATTTTAAAAAAATGATTCATATTTTTCTCCTTGATTATAAATACTATTTTTAGGTATAAGTAATTGACTACTTTACTTGTAGGAATGATGACAAAAGTGAGGTTAACA
>JBGMQW010000161.1:0-8283 GCA_048060815.1 Thiohalomonadales bacterium
CTTTTGACGTAACATTAGAAGTCATTAGTATCTTTAATAATTAAATTACCAGATAATATTAGATACCGTTGAGATTCTTTGTTTAATTTAGGTTAAAGCGTGTAATGTAAAATAATCTTTTTAAATCGTTTTTAAAAATAATGCAATTTAATTTTTTGTTGTCTATAATTACTGTAATTTAAAATTAAGGAAAATATCTATGGCACAAGCAAAGAAAAAGATAGTAAAGGGTGAGGCTTTAGTTACTGCAGTTGACAGTGCACTATCAGTCTTAATTAATATTGCATCTAATACAGCAAAATCTATTGCTATTGTAGACAAGGAAAATAAAAAATTTACTCAGGAAGTAAAGCGTTTCAGCAAAAAGAAAGCCATTTTAATGAAAAAGAAGAAAAATGCCGCTAGTAAAGTAAAAAAATCACCAATTGTAGCAAATAAACGAGTTTTAAAAGCCGTTGTAAAAGAAATCGCAACTGTCACGAAGGAGGCTGCCAAAAACGCAGCACTTAAAACAGCTGCTTTAGAAGAATTAACGATACTTAAATCAGTTGCCAGACGTACCACGGCCTATAATAGGTCTTTAGCTGCAGCAGATAGAATACTGAATAAACCTAGCCCTAAGAAGAAGAAAAGAGCTAAAAAACCTACAGTGACTGCGAGTGAATTGAGCATTGTTGGAAATATAGCTGCTGCATAGATTAACTTCAGTAATATCACCCCCTGAAATTAGGGGGTATGTCTGCTATGAACCAGTTTAAAATTTGTTAGAGCACGACCTTCACACTTAGCATATGAAGCATATGAAATTTTGGAATGTTTTATAAAAGGGGGTAAATGCTGCGAATGTCTAATCAAATATCATAATGTCTACTCTTCAAACTAAAAATCGTCAAAAATAAAACTTTCCTATTAAATCTAATGAAAGAATCAAACGTCAGTATTGGGTTAGTTAACCCTAAAAGCCCGGAGAATGTCGGTTCAGTAATGCGTGCTGCCGGTAATTTTAGTGTTAGTAGTGTTTTATATACCGGCAAACGTTATCCAAGAGCATTAATGCGCAATCCTGATTTACCGGATATGCACCGTAAGGTAAGTTTGAATATTCCACTATCTGAAGTATTTTGCATTATCGAAGATGCTCCTGAGAATAAATCCATAGTGTGTGTAGAATTTGCTGAAAACGCAATACCTTTGCCAGAATATCAACATCCGCATAATGCTTTTTATATTTTTGGTCCTGAAGACGGTACGATCAGTCAGACAATTATCGACCGGGCCGATTCAGTAGTTTTTATTCCGACTATTGGTTGTATGAACCTGGCTGCAACTGTGAATGTGGTGCTTTACGATAGAATGACTAAATTTTCTCAAATTTTTGATAGTAACAAACTCATTCGTCTAAGCCGTGATATTAATAATAATTTGAAAGTTGAATTGTAATTTGAAGCATTAGATAAAGATGTGACTATAGTACAAATTTTTAGTTAAAGTTAAAATTAAGCCTATAAATCAAAGTAACTTATTGAAATTACGCAGTTTGTACCTAAAACTAAACTATGATATTAATATGAAATTACTAGCATAATAATGATGCATTTGTAGTTATAAAATTAGTTTATATTGGATTATCAGGATCGAACTATGTGATATTTACTAAGATATCATTATATACTTACCATGATATGAAAATAGCCATTCTATCCGATATTCACAGCAATCTGGAGGCACTCCAGGCTTGTTGTCGTAAGTCAAAATCACTCGGAGTGGAACAATACGTTTGTCTTGGGGATATAATCGGTTATGCCGCTGATCCGGTTGCAACTCTGGAAATAGTGATGTCCTTACCAGGAATTATTGCAGTTCGTGGCAACCATGATGAAGCGGTTTTGTCCGGAAGCTATCCAATAAACGGTTCCAAAATACAACAGGCTATTAGTTGGACACATCTACAATTATTACCAAATCATCTGGCATTTATTAAGAGTTTACCTTATACCCGTTCTTTCAATAATGCGGTATTCGCTCATGCATCGGTATATCAACCAAAAAAATGGGAATATTTATATTGTCCTGAACAGATAAAAAAATGTTTGCAAGCCGCAGAGTACCCGGTGGTTTTTCTGGGACATACTCACGTGCCAGTGTTGTATTATGAAACATCGTTAGGTGTCATTAAAGAAAAACAACCTGAAGAAAGCAGCGCGATTCCGTTGTACCACCAACGGCGTTACGTGGTTAATGTCGGCTCGGTAGGTCAACCTCGTGATGGCAATAATGCTGCCAGTTTTGTTGTTCTTGATACTTCAGCGGATGAAGTGACGTTCTATCGGGTGTCATATGATTATACCAGTACTGCCAGGAAAATTATTGCTGCTGGTTTAGCGCCACGTTTTGCAGAACGACTTGCAGAAAATGATTAATAATGAAAAAAAATTTCATGAGCCTTTTTTGGGTGATACCATTGATGGATTTAATCTTAAAGAGCAAATATATCAGAGTAGGGTAAGCACATTATATTTTGTAACCCACGCTGATCATAATATTAAGATGGTAATGAAAGTACCGAAAACTGATGTAATTTTACCTATTGCAACATTTGCCGGTTTTGAAACAGAGCTACGTATCTTGTCTCGGTTGCATGGCGTATATACACCGCGTGTTGTAGCCAAGGGTAATATGGCAACAAGCCCGTATATTGTAATGGAATATATTGAAGGCAAACTATTACAGGAAGCCATTACCGAGGCACCGGTTACTCAGCAACAACTGTCTGATTTAATGATTCCAGTATGCAAGGCAGTACATGAATTACATCGTCACAATATTATTCATCTTGATATTAAACCACAAAATATTCGTAATCGGGAAAATGGTCAAGTTGTAATTATTGATTTTGGTTCTTCACATCATTCCCATATGCCGGATATGTATGAAATTAACCCTGATGAAGCACCACATACGATTGCTTATGTTGCACCAGAACAGTTGTATAACATACGTAACGATTGTCGCAGTGATATATTTTCATTAGGGGTTTTGTTGTATCAACTTGCTACAGGTAAATTGCCATTTGGAGAAGCTAATCCACTTACATTAAAAACATATCTCAGTTTACCACCGACACCACCACGTGCCATCGATAAATCGATAGCACCATGGTTACAGGAGATTATTTTAAAGTGTCTACAAAGGCAACCGGACGATCGTTTTACATCTGCAAAACAATTAGCTTATTCCCTGGGTCATCCTAACATGGTCGTTCTAAGTAAATTATCTGAGTTAACCAAAAATCATGGTATAGGGAAAAAAATACGTTTTTGGTTTAAAAACAGATTTTTTAATTACAAACAAGATAAACTCCTACACCCTTATCAAAGAATTAATGATGCACCGCATATATTAATCGCTCTGGATCCTGAACACAGTTCGTTAGAACTCAATCAAGCACTGCAAAATACCTTACGAAGAATGGTTATGCTTGAAAAACAGAGTTTTGTTACCGTGATAACGGTAAATAAGCAGAATCATTTGAGCGACACAGAAGATTTTTCTCAATTAGTATCACAAGAACAACCAAAGCAGATACAACTACTATTAGAACTGCGTCATTGGATGAAACCTTTTAAATTAGCACAAAGTCGGGTTAATCATCAGATTCTTGAAGGACACGTTGCAAATTCAATAATAAATTATGCAAAACATAATGTTGTTGATCACATTATTATTGGTGCTCGAGGTAATTCTACATTACGTCGCTATTTGGGAAGTGTATCAACCCAAGTTGTGGCCGAAGCACCTTGTTCGGTTACTGTAGTAAGATCACGAAAGGAAAATATAAAATCATAATAAAAATCTATGCCTAATTTATTATAAATTTAATGTGTTCTTATCCAGCCATTTTGCATTCCATGCTGGTATAGTCCTTTTGCCTGTTCAATATTATTTTCGACATCTGTATCCTTATTTTTTGATTTATTTACAATCTCCAAAAGCATTGCATAGGTAATAACAGACAATTGTTCTGTGTTAGAATATTCCCTATTATTGTCTTCCCAGTGCTGATAACAAACACGCATGCAATCTTGTTTCTGATCTATATTCATAGCCTTCTCCAAAATAGTTAATGGTCTAATCTTATGTCAGAAAAATGGATGAGGCTTATCCTTTAGCGTCAATCGCTTATCAGTTTGAATATTTATATCTGTTTGATTTTATTAACGATACTGAAGATAACTGATTGGCGTAAAGTGACAAGTTGAATAACAAATGTTGCGTTAGTCTTGATCAAGTCAGGTAATTAAAAAGTAACTTAAGTTTAACTAGAAATGTTAGTAATTAATTTATAGGAATGAGGACTAAGTCATGACCGCACACAACAATTTAAAGCAAGCAATTAATAAAATTATTATTAATATGGGTGAAACCTTCGAAGAACATGATAATATATTACATTTTATTATTGATAGTTTAGAGGATAAAGGTTTTAGTGATGATATTGATTCAATGGGTATTAAACAAACAATAGATATAATAACGAAAGAATTAAAATTGATTTGTAATAATTTACACTATCAGTCATCGATTGAAAGCGTTATTGCCAAAGGATTAAGAGATTTTTTTATAACACCGAAAACAACTATTTCTGAAGCGGCATGTTTATATGCAAAAAATTATAATATTACGGGTGATTTTGACGAAGTTATAAACCATGTCGTTACTGAAATGGTAGAACCTGTAATAAAAGCTAATACGGACATGACCATTCGAGATGCTATTATTTTAATTGGTGAAAATTGTGCTAAAAAACCAGCTGGTGATTGGCAAATGGATTACTTCTATAGTCATTGAATAGTAAGCCTGGTTGTTACTGGGTAATAGTTACTATTTAAACCCAAAAACTAAACCTGGGATTTACTGGACTTTTAGAAATCAGGTTATATACATTTGTACATGATTTTTTTTATAAAGATAATATCTTCAATTTGTTAAGAAGAGCTTTATTTTCGCTCCTGTAATTGTTAGTTACAACTCTGTTACAAAAACATATTTGACTTTTGCATTTAATAAACGTATTTTAAACTCCATGAATCAAATGGAGATAATGTCATGCTTCCCTTAGTTATTAAACCTATTTTACAGACTAGCAATAATTATAGCTCTGCAATGAGTTATGCTGTGAAGTGCCGTTTAATGCATCAAAATACCTCAAGTTCGTCTCAATTAGTGTTTTCAGTAACTACAACTTTTATGGGCGATTTTATTACATAACTGGAAGATTAATTTTATATTAAAAGCCTTCCTGCTAAAACAGGAAGGCTTTTTTTTTCATTAAAAAAATTAACGACTACAGATACAAAGGTAATAATAATGAATAATATGCTAAATGATTTAGCGTTAAACAAGAATGCTAAAGTCAAAGATATTAACATAATTAATAAATATACAACTCAACCTGGCAGGTTACCCGATGCTGTGCGTGATTTTCTAAAACCACAAATACATGGTGAAACCATTGAGGTTTATGCATATGTCGATTTAGATGCGAAAATGATGCTGAATGATGCATGGCTAGTAGTGAGTCGTACATATGTTAGTTTAGTGAAAAATAATCCGGTTAAGAAATATTTATCAATTGTTTTTTTAACAAAACGTTCATGTATAACTGCTATAAAAGAACGTACGGGATTAAGTTGTATTTCATTAAAATTCGATGGTGATTCGGCAATGTCACCATTACCGATTATTCGTTACAGTTATCGCCAACGACTTGCTGTTAGTAATATTATTTTTATTTTACAACAGTCGTTAGAAAATATTGATGTACAAATTGACAATGCGGATACTGAATATGGTAAGGCTATTGCACAACCAATTCGTAAAGCACAAGCCTTGTTTGTGGCAAATCGTTTATCTGTAGTGTGGCGTTTGATGAGTTATTTAGCACCGTATCGAACTCAACTTGGCATCGGGATTATATCGGCTGTTGTGGTAACACTGATGTCATTAATTGTACCATTTTTAACCATGAAAATTATTGATGATATTTATAATCCTTTTATACAAGGTGTTATATCACGTGATGAAGCACTTAGTAGCGGTAGTGTTATTATTGTGATTTTAATTGGTGTTTTTGTGGTTCGTGAATTTTGCCACTGGCTGCGGTTACGTACCATGTCGGTATTAGGAGAATATGTCGCACGAGATATTCGAACTGAGTTATATGCACATATACAAAAACTTAGTTTGAGTTATTTTACTAAAAAACAAACCGGTAGTTTAATATCGCGGGTGAGCAATGACACAGACCGACTTTGGGATTTCTTGGCGTTTGGGATTGTCGAGGTTACCTTAGCAGCAATGATGATCATTGGTTTGAGTATTGTATTACTGTTACTTGATTGGCGTTTAGGACTTGTTGTGATTATTCCGATTCCTTTTTTGTTATGGTCATTTGTATTACATAGTCGAACACTTAATCGTATTTTTACTAAAGCATGGCGTACCTGGTCCAGGATTACAGAAATTCTGTCGGATACCATTCCAGGAATTCGAGTTGTTAAAGCATTTAATCAGGAAAATGCCGAAGTAAATAAATTTAATAAACAGAATGAAATCACAACCAATCAGTTTAATGAAGTTCATCGAAATTGGACCAAATTTTGGCCCCGTATTTTATTTGTTCTACATTTAACATTAGTTGCAGTTTGGTGGTTTGCAATTCCACGATTATTTGATGATGGTAGCACCAATGTGACACCATTATCGTTTGGTACTTTTTTGGCTTTTTTGTTGTATATGGGAATGTATTTTCAACCAATGGAAGCCATTGGAATGTTGATGCGCATGATTAATCGTGCCACTAGTTCGGCGCACCGGGTATTTGAAGTGATGGATACTGAACCTGAGATTAAAAATTGTGATTCACCTATAAAATTGTCGCCGTTGAAAGGGCAGGTTGAATTTAAAAACGTATCTTTTGCTTATGATGGTATTCGTAAAGTATTAAAGGATATTTCATTTAAAGTTGAACCAGGAGAAATGATAGGGTTGGTGGGGTCATCTGGTGCCGGAAAATCCACGATTACAAATCTCATTGCACAGTTTTATGAACACAACACGGGTAGTATATTAATTGATGGTGTTGAAATAAATAAGCTGGATATTGGTGCTTATCGACAACAAATTGGGATGGTGTTACAAGATCCGTATTTATTTCATGGTACCATACTGGATAATATTCGATATGCAGATAAAGCGAAACCATTAGCAGAAGTGATTGATGCTGCTCGTGCTGCTAACGCGCATGATTTTATTTGTAAATTACCGCATGGCTACGAAACTATTGTAGGAGAACGAGGATTAACACTATCCGGTGGTGAACGACAGCGAATTTCTATAGCGCGTGCAATTACAATTGATCCAAAAATTCTTATTTTAGATGAAGCAACCAGTAGTGTTGATTCTGAAACTGAAAAAAATATTCAAGATGCATTGGATCATTTAATCGAAGGACGAACAGTTTTTGCTATTGCTCATAGATTATCGACACTACGTAAGGCCGATCGAATTTTTGTATTACAAGATGGTAAATTAGTTGAACAAGGTAGCCATGCTGAGTTATTAGCAAAAGATATGGGTATTTATCGGAGATTAACCACTTTGCAACATGAAATGCACGAAATGTATGCGGTATAAGTTATTAGGAGAATAAATATTATGGATATGACAGTTACTACAGAAAAAATAATAGTCAATTCGCTATTTGAATTAAATAATAATGGTGATTTATTATTTAATTCTTCTGCAACAGATGCAATTAAAGTGACACCGTCACTGTGTTTTCCATGGATGAGTAAAAATGAATTCATTTCTATCCGTGACGAACAAGGTAAAGAAGTATTTTTGATTCGATCATTATCATTATTAGATAGTTCATCGCATCAAGCAGTTGCAGAATCGCTAATTGCCGAAACGTTTATGATGAAAATCATTAAAGTCGAGGAAATTAAGGCTGAATTTGAAATACGTAGCTGGACTGTTGTTACAGAACAGGGGCCATACAAGTTTCAAACACAAATTGATTATTGGCCGCAGGTGTTAAATAAATCTTTTATTTTGATTCGAGATGTTACCGGAAATATATTTTATATAAAGAACCCTCGTACACTTGACGATAAAAGCCAGCATTTATTATGGCCATATTTAGATTAAACTGCGGAATCAGGCTTAAACATAATACTGCAAATAAATTTAAATATAGTAATTAATATAATTTTTACTTTA
>JBGMQW010000162.1:0-8242 GCA_048060815.1 Thiohalomonadales bacterium
TATTCATTATCCATGTGTCGTAAGGATTTGTAATAATTTATTAAACCGTTTGTTGAGCTATCGTGTGATGTAACAGATTCTTCATCAAGGAGATCATTCAATACACCTTTTGCTAATTGTTTGCCTAATTCAACACCCCATTGATCAAATGAATTAATATTCCAGATTACACCCTGGACAAAAATTTTATGTTCGTAGAGTGCTATCAAATTACCTAAAGTTTTTGGTGATAAAACTTTATATATAATAGTATTAGTTGGTTTATTACCCGGGAATATTTTATGTGGTAATAGTTTTTTTATTTCAGTTTCACTATAACCTTGTTGCTTCATTTCTGCTGTTGCTTCTTGTTCTGTTTTACCACGCATAAATGCTTCTGTTTGTGCAAAAACATTGGACATTAATACTCTGTGATGCTCTCTTATAACATGATAACTTGATATATGTGCAATAATGTCTGCTGGAATTAATTTAGTACCCTGGTGGATTAATTGATAAAACGCATGTTGCCCGGTAATTCCGAGTTGTCCAAAAATAATTGGTCCTGTTGAATAGTCAGTAATGGTATTACCATCACGATCAACTCGTTTGCCATTACTTTCCATATCGGCTTGACGTAAATAATCTGAAAATAAATGCAAATGTTGATCATAAGGTAAAACTGCATGCGTTTCGGTATCAAAAAAATTGTTATACCAGATACCGAGCATTGCTAAAGTAACCGGTAGATTTTCTTCTAATGGTGCGGATCTAAAGTGCTCATCCATTTCAAACGCACCTTGTAATAAATTTTCGAAATTATCCATACCGATAGAAATTGCGATGGATAATCCAACAGCCGACCACAAGGAATATCGACCACCTACCCAATCCCACATACTAAATATATTTTCTTCGCCAATTCCAAGCTCTACAGCTGCATCAGTATTATCTGTCACTGCTACCATATGCTTTGATATATCGTTATGAATTTCTATTGATTTTTTCAACCACTTCAGTGCTGTAGCTGCATTTAGCATGGTATCTTGTGTGGTAAAACTTTTAGAAACAATAATAAATAATGTTGTCTCGGGTTTTAATTTTTCCAGGGTTTCCCAAATATGACTTTCATCGACATTTGACACAAAGTGCATTCGGATATCATGGATCGCATATGGTTTTAGGGCTTCTGTCACCATTATTGGTCCGAGATCTGAACCGCCTACCCCAATATTAACAACATCTTTTATTGGCTGACCGGTAAAACCACGCCATTGCCGTGTTCTAATTGCTTCACTAAAGTTACGCATTTTATCCAGGCATTCGTTTACTTCCAGCATAACGTCTTTGCCATTAACATAAACTGGTTTGTTACCGCGATTACGTAATGCGGTATGTAATACCGAGCGATTTTCAGTGTGATTTATTGTCTCGCCACTAAACATGCGCTCAGTCCAGTCTTTTATACCTGCTTGCTCTGCCAGAGCATAAAGTAACTTCATGGTTTTTTTGGTAATTCGATTTTTAGAAAAATCGAGTAATAAGTTATTACATTGCAATGAAAACGAATCAAAACGAGTCTTATCGTCATCAAACAATTGCCGCATATGAATATCTTTAATTTCCTCAAAATGCTTACCAAGCTCTTGCCAGGCTTTAGATTCAGTTAAGGTACTCATATCATTCATATTTCCATGCTTCAAAATAGTGGGATTTGATAATGTATTCATGGTTAGCCTATACAAAAAGTTAAAATTGTAAATCTGGTCAATACCGTAGTATTTCCTTATTATCTATTTATCCTAGCACGAGATTTCATTTACTGGGTAATTTGCATAAAAAGACGGATATCAGTGTTGTCAAATAAGCATATAAACAAAATTATCGGGTATAATGCTTATTTTAATAACAATGACGCCATTAGTATATGAATTCAAATATAGAAATAGATCGCATGAATACTGACAGTAATAGTACAAATAATATCCAAGCTGATGATTCTGCACTTCGAGCAAGAGTGAAGCTTTTTGGCAATATTCTTGGTGAAATTCTTCATGAGCATGCTGGTGGAAAAGTATTTGAGGCTGTTGAAACCTTACGTAAAGGTCATATTAGTCTTCGAGAAAAAAATGATGATCAAAAACGAGCCGAGTTAGCTAAATTGGTTGAATCATTAGATAGTGAAACTGTGATACATGTTGTTCGCGCTTTTAGCATTTATTTTAGTTTAGTTAATATTGCTGAAGAAGATTTCTTACATACAAAGCGCAGAATCCTGGTTAATAAAGGTGATAAATTATGGCAAGGATCATTTCATGAAACTTTGCGCGAATTTCAACAACAGGATATTAGTGCCGAACAACTACAATATGTATTAGATCATATGGCATATATCCCGGTTTTTACTGCTCACCCAACCGAATCTAAAAGACGAACTATTCTCGAGTCTTTGCGGCGAATATTTATAATTTCTGAAAAGTTAAATACCCGAACCAGCCAAAATGAACAAGATGAAGTTATTGAAATATTAACGCGTCATATTAAAATTTTATATAAAACGAATGAAGTTCGTATTCGAAAACTTCAGGTAGTTGATGAAGTCAAGAATGGCTTATATTACTTTCGTGAATGTTTGTTTAATGCCGTGCCTAAAACATATCGTTTTATCGAAAAGGCTTTAAACGTTACGTATAACAAGGATCAAGAAATTATTAAGGTACCTAGTTTTATACAATTTGGTTCCTGGATTGGAGGCGATCGTGATGGCAACCCGTTCGTAAAACATGGTACCACGGTTCTTGCGTTACGAATGCAGGCACAGGCTGTTTTAGAAGAATATATTGATCGGGTTTCGAAATTGAGTCATGTATTATCGCATTCACTACAATTTTGTGACCTTACAACAGAATTTAATATTGGTCTTGAAAAGGATGAAAAAGATTTATCCGAAATATTTGAATCAAAAAGTAACAAATTTCATCAAGAACCCTATCGACGTAAACTATATTACATGCGTCATCGATTAAAATGTCAGTTAGATCAAATTACACAAAAAATAAATGAGGATGAATTAGTATCAAAAAATTCAAACCAAAAGTGTGGATATAAAGATGAACAAGTATTTTTAGATGATTTACAATCAATGAGCCAATCACTATATCATCATGGTGATGGCAATGTTGCTGAAGGTACTTTAAAAGATCTTATTCGATTGGTAGAAACATTTGGATTTTTCTTAACAAAATTAGACATTCGGCAAGAATCAACAATACACTCTGACACTATAGCACAAGTTTTAAAATCAATGAATGCGAGTGATTATAATGCTATGGACGAAGACACTCGTCTTACTACACTCGCTAATTTTATTAAACAAACACCACCTGAAATTGATACCAGCTCATTCTCAGAGCAAGCTATTGAAACCTTGCATGTCTTTAGAATTATTGCCGAAATGCGTGTTGAAGTAAGCCAGAAAGCCTTTGGTAGCTATGTTATCTCCATGACTCACGCGGCAAGTCATATCATGGAAGTAATGTTCCTGGGCTGGTTAAACGGGCTCGTTGCTGTTAACCCAGATTCCACATTTTGTTATTTAAGCGTATCACCCTTGTTTGAAACTATTGATGATCTTGCGCACATTGAACCGGTTATGACGCAATTACTCGATAATGAAGTATACAATACCTTGTTACAGGCTTCAGGAAACATCCAGGAAGTAATGCTGGGTTATTCAGATTCGTGTAAAGATGGTGGAACATTAGCATCAGCCTGGAACTTATATAATGCTCAAATCGGTATTACCGCATTAACTAAAAAGCGCAATATTAAACTTCGAATGTTTCATGGTCGTGGCGGTACTATTGGCCGCGGTGGTGGCCCAACCCATGATTCTATTTTGTCACAGCCAGATGGTACGGTTCATGGTGAAATTAAATTTACCGAACAAGGCGAAGTACTATCTTATAAATACAGTAATGAAGAAACAGCAGTTTATGAATTGGGTATGGGATTAACCGGTTTATTAAAAGCCAGTCGTAATTTAATAAAAACTCCTGTAACTGTAGACGATGAATATAAAGATATTATGTCAACGCTTGCAGACACTGGAGAACAAAGTTATCGAGTTCTAACTGATCGCAGTTTTGGATTTCTGGACTATTTTTATGAAGCAACACCTGTTTCTGAAATAGGTCTAATGAATATTGGTTCTCGCCCGTCACATCGTAAGAAATCGGATCGTTCTAAATCATCTGTTCGCGCAATCGGTTGGGTATTTGCCTGGGCTCAATCACGTCATACTTTACCGGCATGGTTTGGTATTGGTAGCGCATTAGAAAAATGGATTGATGGTCGCCCTGATAAACTTAAAAAATTACAGGAAATGTACCACCAATGGCCATTCTTCCGTTCCTTACTCAGTAATGTGCAAATGGCATTGTATAAAGCTGATATGGATATCGCTAAATCCTATTCGACATTATGCCTAAGTGAAGAAACAGCAACATCTATATATAATATTATAAACAATGAATATCAATCAACTGTTAGTAATGTTTTAAAAATTGCCCAACTCGATAATTTAATGGCAGAAACACCGGAGTTAGCATTATCGTTAATTCGCCGAAACCCATATCTTGATCCTTTAAATCAAATTCAATTAACTTTATTAAAACGATATCGTGATGAATCTTTAGATGAGAAGCAACGTGAATTGTGGTTAAATCCTTTGTTGCGGAGCATTAATGCTATTGCTGCGGGGATGCGTAATACTGGTTAATAAATAAGTACACCCTCACCCCGGCCCTCTCCCTGAGGGAGAGGGAGTAAAACGGTAGTGATTAAGAGACTTGAACGGAATTTGAATTTTTCGAGGGAGTGAAAAACGGTAGTGATTAAGCTACTTGAACCGGGATTGAATTTTTACAGTGTGTGATGTGATTATTACTGTCAAGATAAACCAGGGTTGGTTTGTAGTTCGCTAGTTCTTGTTGAGTTAAAACAACATAAGCGGCAATAATAATGATGTCACCGGGATTAGCCTTATGTGCTGCGGCGCCATTGACCGAAATAATTCCAGTGTTATCTTGAGCTCGAATAGCATAAGTTGTAAATCGTTCACCATTTGTAATGTTGTAAATTTCAATTTTTTCATATTCCAGAATACCAGCTGTATCTAATAATTTACCATCAATAGCGCACGAGCCTTCATACTCAAGCTCGGAATTAGTAACGGTTGCGCGATGCAATTTGGCTTTTAACATTGTTGTTTGCATGGAATTTAGAGCTCTATTCTTGTCTATTTGCTTATATGAAACCGGTAATAATAATTTCGATTAATAAATTATACACAATATTGACTTGAGAAACCTCATTTGAACATAGAATTTGTTGAAATTTTCAGCATATAATGACGACCTTTTTACTTTGTTATAGCCGTAAATTGTCAATTAAACGGGTTTTACCCAACCAGGCTGCAATTAAAATAATACGATCATTATTATTTTTTACAGAAGCTTGTCGTAAATCAACACAATCACGAACAACCAGATAATCTGGTCCAAAACCAGATTCTGATAGTGTTATAGTTCCATCATTTGTTAACTCTATAAAATTATTATTACCTGATATTATTTGTTCACGAATAGATTTTAATACTTTATATAAATTTATTGCGAGTTGTCGTTCGTTTGATGATAATTTACTGTTTCGCGAACTTTTTGCCAAGCCATCGGTTTCGCGTATTGTTTTCGATGAAATTATTCTTATTGGCAAATCTAAAATTTCAATCATTTTTTTAATAATGAGTAATTGTTGAAAATCTTTTTCACCAAAAATTACGTAATCAGGTCGAACCAACTCAAATAATTTTTTTACAACGGTAACTACACCAGAAAAGTGATTTGGGCGTGAAGCTCCTTCTAAAATATTTGATAGTGTGGATAGCTCTGGTAAATTTATACGCTGTCCTTCACCACTTTGTGGATAGATATCGTTATCCGATGGTACAAAAAGTATATCAACATCATTATCTTCACAGTGTATTATATCTTTCTCAAGTGTTCGGGGGTATTCATTTAAATCTTCAGCCAAATTAAATTGCAAAGGATTTACAAAAATACTCACAATAACAACAGCTCCATATTGATGAGCTATCGATACCAGGTTTAAATGTCCTTCATGCAAATTTCCCATCGTAGGCACAAACGCAATAGTATCTTTGTTTTTTTTAATGCCACTAATCAAATTGAGTAATTCTGATGAGGATTTAATCACTAACATGGGAGGGATTCAGTAAATTTTGAATTAATTTTATTTGTAACTGTGTTGTTCGGCAGGAAAAGAACTATCTCGAACTGCAGTTACATAATTATTAATCGCTGTTTGAATATTACCATTAGTTCCCATTAAAAAATCTTTACTAAACCGGGGTCTTTTACCCGACGTAATGCCGAGCATATCGTATAACACCAGCACCTGACCATCGCAATTTACTCCAGCCCCTATTCCGATGGTCGGAATATTTATACTGCGTGTTATTTTTTCAGCTAAGCTAGCTGGAACACATTCCAGTACCAATAAATCAGCACCCGCTTGCTGCAACGCAATTGCATCGTTTAAAATAGATTCTGCTTGAGATTCATCACGCCCTTGTACTTTATAACCACCGAGTTTATGAATAGATTGCGGTAATAAACCAAGATGAGCACATACCGGGATACTATTATCAGAAAGTGTTTTAACGATATTTAATCGAATAGCACCACCCTCAAGCTTAACCATATGCGCGCCACTTTGTTTCATTAGCTTTCCTGCATTTTTTAACGCAGATTCTACAGTAGCATAAGATAAAAATGGCATATCCGCAATGACCAAACAATTTCCCGAACAGCGTCGCACTAAGCTTGTGTGGTATAACATTTCTTTCATAGTAACTGGTACGGTAGTTTCTTTCCCTTGAATTACCATTCCTAATGAATCACCAACTAAAATAACTTCACAACCTGAGTTTTCAATAAGTTGTGTAAAACTTGCATCATATGAAGTAAGAACAGATATTTTATCACCGGATTTTTTCATCTGATGTAATTTTGTTACAGTAATAAGAGATTCGTGATTCATAATATAACTTTATAATAGCAATTATAATGCAAGAGCAGGTGATGGATTAAAATAGTGTCTGCCGGAAGAAACTCGGTTAATTTGTTCAAGTAGTAAATTATAATCTTCATCATTTTCTGCAAAGTTTATTTCAGCTGCATTAACTATCAATAATGGTGATTCTGTATAATTATAAAAAAAATCGGTATATTTATCGACTAATCTTTCAAGATATTTCATTGAAAGCTGCTTTTCATAATTACGATCTCGTTTATTTACGCGTTTTTGTAAAACATCTACCGGTGCTTGTAAATAGATAACTAAATCGGGTATCGGAGCGTCAATAGTAACATGTGCATATACTTGCTCATATAATTTATATTCCTCATTACTTAAGGTTACTTGAGCAAACAATCGATCTTTTTCCATAATAAAATCTGCAACTCTTACCGGTTGAAATAAATCTGCTTGTCGGATTTCTTGTAATTGTTTTGCACGTTGAAACAGAAAAAATAATTGCGTTTGAAATGCCGCTTGTTCTGGCGCCTGATAAAATTGTTCCAGAAAAGGATTTTCATCTGCACCTTCTAACAACAATTCAGAACCATAACTTTCAGCAAGTTTTCTCGCTAATGTTGTTTTACCAACACCAATAGGACCTTCAACAACAATAAAATCTCGTTTCATGTTAACTTTACTATATCTTGTTTTCCCATTAATTCAATGTGCTCAACCAGTGATACACCATTAGGAAGTGTCAATTCTGGTTCAATTTCTAATATAGGATACAATACGAATGCACGATCATACAATCCCGGATGAGGTATTTTTAGCTTGTAAGTATCAAATTTTAAAGAGCCATAAATCAATATATCCAAATCCAGACTTCGAGGCCCCCATTTCACTTCACGAACACGACCATGTATTTGCTCTATTTCATGTAATTCATCTAATAACTCAATAGCTCGAACACTACTTTGAATTTTTATTACCGCATTTATGTAATCAGGTTGATCCGGTGGACCCATTGGTGGCGTTTTATATAAGGATGATTTTTTAATTAAATCACAATTATTAATTGATTTAATTTCTTCGATAGCATCCCTAATGTGCGACCTGCTTTCACCTAAATTACTACCTAGTCCAATATATATGTCAAGGT
>JBGMQW010000163.1:0-8155 GCA_048060815.1 Thiohalomonadales bacterium
ATTGATTTACTAAGTCATCTAGGTCTTGTTCATTTTTATACCCAGCTTTTTTAATATCTTTAACAATACCTTTCATATTTTTTGCTAGAGCTATAACTTCTTTACCACCTTTTTCTAGTAAGTTTTTAATAGCATCTAACTTTTGGTTTAACTGACCATCAGGTAGTATTTTTACTTTACGATTAACCTACAAGGAGTTGTTTCGATGAAATCCCTGATTATTAAAAATATTTTATTAAATATAGTTCGAAGTTCGATCCTGATTTTTATTTTTTTATCAGTTTCAGTAAACGCTACAGAAAAGAAAGTCAAACTCGAAGATCTTGGTGAACCTGCTAAAATTGAGTTAAAACTTTACGTGTTTAACTGTGGTGAAATAGAAGTTAGAGATCTTTCAGTGTTCAATCCCGCTATCCCAAAAGGAACTGTTAAAACACTTTCTGATGCATGTTATTTAATTGTTCATCCAAATGGCATGTTATTTTGGGATGGTGGACTACCAGATGATTTAGTAACACAAATTGGTGGTGCAGAAGTTTCTAATGGCTTATTTAAACTTTCAAAATCTCGTACACTTAAATCTCAATTTGAAGAAATTGGAGTTGATCCTTTATCAGTTGACTATATCGCATTATCTCATTTACATTTTGATCATACTGGCAGCGCTAATTATTTCACTAATGCTAAGTGGTTAATTCAAAAGAGTGAATTTGATATTGCGTTTACTCCTGAAGGCATTAATATAGGTTTCGTACCCGAAAGTTATAATTTATTACAAAATAATGTACAAGAATTACAAGGGCATTATGATGTGTTTGGGGATAAATCAGTGGTAATAATATCCACCCCGGGTCATACCCCAGGGCATCAAGCTCTTTATATAAATTTACCAAAAACAGGAAAAATTATTTTGTCTGGTGATTTATATCATTTTAAAGAGAATCGTATTAACTATGGTATTCCAGATTTTAATACCTCAAAACGTGAAACTATACATTCATTTGTCCTGATGGATAATTTACTGGATAGACTTAATGCAACATTATGGATCCAGCATGATAAACCATTTTTTGAATCTTTGAATTTATCACCATCTTTTTATCAGTAGCTACTGTTAATTATAGCAAAGCCCTCTCAGACTATTGAGAGGGCTCTAATATATACCTGTCACTCATACCAGCTCAAAGTAATAAATTTTCATCAATCGGGTGATAAAGGCTAGCAGCATTAATCAGTGAATTTGCTGTTAACGTTGGTACACCATAAACTTCTGTGCAAACGTTATAATCCTTATTTATTTTTTCCAGCAACAAATCAAAATCACCATCGCCTGATAATAAAATCACTGTATCTACATTTTCAGCAGTTTGCATAATGTCAATTGTGATTCCAACATCCCAATCTCCTTTTGCTGAACCATCACTGCGTTGAATATAGGGTTTTAGTTTTACAGTAAAACCAATGTGTTTTAAGGCATCCTGGAATTTTAGTTGTTTGTCATCGTTTTTATTTATGGCATAGGCTGTAGCACTCTCGATTTCACCTTCAGAACTTATTTTTTGCCATAATTTTCTGTAGTTAAATTGCCGACCAAAAGCATCTCGTGTGGTGTAATAAATATTTTGTACATCAACAAAAATTGCTATTTTCTTCACTTTACTTATAGCTACCTAATCAACTACCAGATTGACTTTGATTGTTAGAACGTCCTTTAGTATTTCGACGTATCTTTTTCCATGGTGATCCTGCTTTTTTCGCAGATGGTTTATTTTTATTCGGTTTACGAGAATTTTGTTGTTGTCTGCCACGACCACCCATATTGATAGGTTGCGGTTTTATGGTTGGATCGGGTTTATAATCTTCAAAAACCACTTTTGGAATCTCACGTTTTAGTAGTCTTTCAATGTCTCGAAGTAATTTTAGCTCATCAACGCAGACTAATGACATTGCTTCACCTTCATTACCAGCTCGTCCGGTACGTCCGATACGGTGAACATAATCTTCGGCAACATTTGGGAGTTCAAAATTGACAACGTGTGGTAATTGATTAATGTCCAGACCACGAGCAGCAATATCGGTTGCAACCAATACTCTAACTTTTCCAGCTTTGAAGTTTGCCAATGCCTTGGTTCGCGCTCCCTGGCTTTTATTACCATGAATAGCCGATGATGAGATACCATCAATAATGAGTTGTTCCGATAATTTGTTAGCACCATGTTTTGTGCGAGTAAAAACCAAAACTTGTTTCCAGTTATTTGAACCTATCAGAAAGGATAGCAGTTCACGTTTCCGTTTTTTATCAACCGGATGAACTACTTGTGTGACTCGTTCAGATGCAGTGTTATGTCTAGCGACTTCAATTAATGCGGGTGATTTGAGTAAATCATTCGAAAGTCGTTTTATTTCATTCGAAAAAGTAGCTGAGAATAACAATGTTTGTTTTTGCTTTGGGATGATAGCTAAAATCTTGCGGATATCACGAATAAATCCCATATCGAGCATACGATCAGCTTCATCGAGTACCAATATATCAATTTTTGATAAATCGACAGTTTTTTGATTAACGTGATCCAGCAATCTACCTGGAGTGGCAATTAAAATATCGACACCTTGACGAAGTTTCTGTATTTGCTGGTTTATTTTCACCCCACCAAAAATAACAGTAGATTTCAGGGGTAAATATTTACCATATAAATGTACACTCTCAGCAACCTGGGCTGCTAATTCACGAGTGGGAGTGAGAATTAAAGCTCGTAGCGGACGTCGACCTTGTTCAGGTATGTTTGACGCCATTAATCGTTGCAATAATGGCAGGGTAAATCCAGCAGTTTTGCCAGTACCTGTTTGTGCACCACCCATTAAATCACGGCCATCCAGTATTATTGGAATTGCTTGAATTTGTATTGGTGTAGGAGTGCTGTATTTTTTTTCTGAAACAGCACGAAGTAATTCGGGCCTAAGGCCGAGTGATTCAAATGACATCTATGGTATTCTCCGGAGATCGGCCTACCCTGTAAATCATGATTTTACACATGTTAGTGGGATGGTCTAGGCGGAAACTTAAACGTATTGTAAGGGGTTAATCTGGAAGGATTACCACATTAAATAAGGTACAGACCAATGTGTACCAATGCTTGGTGGCGAATTATAAAGCAATTTTGGTGTTAGAAACAGTCAATTATCGGTTATATTTCAATAATTTCTCGCTTATTTTGATCTAAAAATGGTTGATTGGCTGTTAAATAATATTAAACAAAGGTTAGTAAGAATATCTCAATTATTAAAAATCAGTCATATCATTAATTATTTTGATACTATTAGTTAATTAACCCGGATAACCTTGAAATTCTTATTTTGTACTTTATAATATGGTCATGTTAGATGTATTTGATAAAAACTCATTTACACTGCATAACGCTACATACTATCCTGGTTCTTGTCAGAAGATATCTCCTGTTAATTTCCTCGTATAATTTGTAACACTTTTTTAATTTAATACTTTGAGGTAATTTACATGGCAACAGGAACCGTAAAATGGTTTAACGAATCCAAAGGCTTCGGCTTTATCACACCTGATGATGGCAGCAAAGATGTGTTTGCACATTTCTCAGCTATTGCGAGTGATGGATTTCGTACATTAAATGAAGGTCAACAAGTGACTTTTGATGTAGAAGAAGGTCCAAAAGGCCCACAAGCTGCAAACATTAAAGTTTAATTAAACTTTTTGTTTTATTAGTTTGAGAAAAACCTGCGAGAAATCGCAGGTTTTTTTTTGCTTTATTTTTAAGTGTAATATTCTTACTTATAAAAAATATGCCGGCCAATTGAAGCAACTTGCCGATACTTTTTTCGCCACCAGGGTTTAACAGTGATGGAGTGATAATGGGTTGCTTTACCAATAGTGTTTTTAAGTTTTTTATCTTTCCAGGCTTGGGCGATAATCAGGCATCGATACCATTCTTTTAAGTCGCGTGGAGTATCGGATTTACCATCAGTAGTCCAGGAAAATTGCGATATAAATTTCTTTTTCTTACGTTTCCATTTTTTTTGCCAAATAACTTCACATACATTATTAGGCCAACGTTGATCTTTAACGCGATTAGAAACTACAAATATTACGGCTACTTTACCTTTATACGGTTCACCACTGGTTTCAAAATATAAGTTCTGAGCATGGCAATATACGTCGTCATTGACTTCGAGTTTTCGAATCTTATCGAATAAAGTATCTTTAGTTGGTTTTGAGAAACCTAATAGGAAGATACAAAATGGAAGTAGTATAAAAATATGTCGAGTTCGCATCGTAAATCATCCATGACTTTGAACTGCACATCCACGGGGAGGGACAATGCTACAACTCAGTATCGGCTGAAGGTTAAAATAAATTGTTTAATTTGCACTTATTACTAATTAGAGTCTTGAACAGCACGTTAAATTTTATAACGGAAATATTCTTTTTACCAACTCTGGTTAATAAGTCTACCATAAACACTCAAGTTGGTTAATACCTTATATATAGTAGGTATCAAGTACACATCAGGTAATTATCGTGAATCTGGATATAAATGGGTACATATAGCTATATTTATCAAATTTGGTTTGAGACATAAAAGAATATATACCCTATATTTAATAAATTAGCTCTATTTTAGTCAATTTATAAGAGAAACAAGTTTTAAACTGGTTCACCTTCCCCTGTGCCAACAGCGTTATTGCTTTAAATAATATAACCGAGGAAAAGCAAAAGACTTATTAAGTCTAAAATAACAATCTTTGGGAACGAAATCCGAACCTGCTTCTCAAAGTAAAATATATAAAAGATAGAATTTGAGAAATATTATCGATGCTTTAATTAATAAATATTTTAACTTTTTTAAATAAGGATAAAGTTATGCCCGATACCAGTTTAATTATGGAAATAATGCAAGGCTTAGCATATATATTTGTATTTTTTGTTGGAACAATATTATTAGTATTAGTAATTATATTTATTATAGATAAAAGCCAAACCAAAGAAGCAATACGACATAATTATCCGGTTATTGGTCGTTTTCGATACTGGTTTGAAAACCTTGGTGTTTTTTTCAGGCAGTATTTTTTTGCAATGGATAGAGAAGAATTACCCTTTAATCGAGCTGATCGCTTATGGATATATCGTGCCTGCAAAGATATAAATAATACAACAGCATTTGGTTCAACTCGAGAACTTCGCGTACCTGGTACAATTCTTTTTTCTAATTGTCCTTATCCTACATTAGGAGTAGATGCTGCAGAAGTGGGTGAGGTGACAATTGGTATATCGTGTAAGCAACCCTATAAAACTAAATCATTGTTTAATATCTCTGGAATGAGTTATGGCGCCATTTCAAAACCTGCTGTTCTCGCATTATCAAATGGCGCTCGAATGGCTGGATGTTGGATGAATACGGGTGAAGGTGGCCTATCACCATTTCACTTAGAGGGTGGTGCAGATATTGTTTTTCAGATCGGTACAGCTAAATTTGGTGTTCGTGATGAGCAGGGAAAACTAAGTGCAGAAAAATTACAGGATATAGCAAAGCTCAAACAAGTGAAAATGTTCGAAATTAAATTAAGTCAAGGCGCAAAACCCGGAAAGGGTGGAATATTACCCGGAGAAAAAGTAACAGCAGAAATTTCAAAAATTAGAGGTATCAAAATTGGTGAAGATTCAATAAGCCCTAATCGGCATGTTGAAATTAATAACGAAGATAATTTACTGGATATGATTAATTTTGTTAGAGATACAACGGGTAAACCAACTGGAATTAAAGTTGTTATTGGAGCTTATGGTTGGGTTGATAGTCTTTGTAAGGCTATAAAAAAACGCGGTATTGAATCAGCACCAGATTTTATTACAATAGATAGTGCCGATGGTGGTACAGGTGCCGCTCCAATGAGTTTAATTGATTACATGGGATTACCACTGCGTGAAAGCTTGCCATTGGTTATTGATATTTTAAAAGAACATAATTTAAAAGATAGAGTTAAAATAATTGCATCTGGTAAAATGGTAACTCCGGCTGATGTTGCATGGGCACTTTGTACCGGGGCTGATTTTATTACATCAGCACGCGGTTTTATGTTTTCGCTTGGATGTATACAGGCATTACAATGCAATAAAAATACCTGCCCAACAGGGATAACGACTCATAATAAAAAATTACAATCAGGTTTAAATGCAAAATTAAAAGCTGTACGAGTAAAAAATTATGTGACTAATATGGTTAAAGAAGTTGGAGTAATAGCACATTCCTGTGGTGTTAATGAACCTCGTAAGCTACAACGATTTCATGCAAGAATGGTCACAGAAAATGGAATGTCATTACCATTAGACCAAATTTATGATTTAACTAAAGTGCATGAACTTGTTTCTGGCAGTTCAAAGTAGATAAATAAAATGCCCTTATGAATGGACTTTCATGAAAATATATTCATACTTTCACTACAGTTACAGTCTCTTCACAACGTCCAAAGGGTTTCCAGTAGCTAGCTATAAAATTATTTTTTTACAATTAGTAACTTTTGGGCTTATATTTTGTAAATTTTCTCAAGCTCAGGAACTTGAACCGCGTTCTTATATCAACATTCCTGTAGATCAAAATTTTATCGCTCTGGTTTATGTTTATAGTGAAGGTGACATAAATACTTCACCGGATGTACCAATTGAAAACTTAACATTGCGTAATGATGGACCAATAATGGCATATGTGCGTACTTTTGCGATGTTTGATCATTCAGCAAAAATAGATATTTCAGTCGGACATGCTTGTGCGCTTGGTAAAGCTAAATTTAATGGAACAAATGTCAGTCGAGGATTTTGTGGTATCACAGATACCCGGGTACGCCTTAATTACAATTTTTATGGTGCTCCTGCATTAGATCTACAAAATTATGTTACTCATAAAAAAGAAATTGTGATTGGAACAAGCTTTCAGGTAAATATCCCGACAGGTGAGTATGATACTCAATATATATTTAATATTGGTTCTAATCGTTGGTATGTTAAACCCGAAATTGGTATGTCAATTCCTGTTAATAACTGGGAAATTGATTTTTCCTTAGGAGTTAAAATATTTTCAGAAAATAATGAATTTCAAAGAACATCAACATTACGTCAAGATCCAATATATAATTTTCAAACACATTTAATTTATGATATTACACGCAGCCAATGGCTAGCATTAGATCTAAATTATTTTGAGGGTGGAGATACCTATCTTAATGGAAAAAATACATCACAGACACGTGGAAACTATCGTAGTGGACTAACCTATAGTTATGCATTTAACTCCCATCATAGCATTAAATTGTTGGCGAATACCGGCGTTACTACACGCCTTGGAAATGATTCAAAAGCGTATGGTGTTGGCTGGTCTTATCGTTGGCAGTAATAATAAAAAGTTAATTCATACCAAACACTATTTTGATACATTTTTGTAATATTTAATTGGCCAATTTTATGTTATAAATGCGTTTAATCTGTGTATTTGATGGGGTAAATGATGATTAAAGGAATAATTATTTTTGTTACAATATTTTTATTATTTTCGTGTGCTCAATCAACCACTTATCAACAAAAATCATTTTATCAACAAGAGTCATTAAGTTTCGGTTATTCTGAGTTAAAATTATCACCGTCATCCTATCAAATTTCTTTTAAAGGAAACGAATCAACGAGTCGAGAACAAGTGAATGACTTTGCATTATTAAGAGCTGCTGAAGTTACGCTTAAAAATGGATACCAATACTTAACTGTAACAAAAAATCAGCCAATTATATTAACTACAAATGTAAATATTACACGTCGCAACCCCCGCACCATAAAACATTCAAGTTATATAGATAATAATACCGATATGTGTCGCGTAGACAATAATGGAAATATTGTTACCATGAAGATGACAAAGGAAATGGCTAGAGACCACAAAAGAGAACAGGATCGAGTCTATCGCGAAACGATATGGGAAGAAGTACAAGAAGATTATATAGAAGAAACACTACAAATAACTAACACAATTGAATTTCTTTCTGACAATAATCAGGATGCGAATGAAGTTTATAATGCAAATGAAATCATCAGTAAAATTTCTAAAAAATATCAACTAAAATTGTAATTTAACAAAAATAGTGAATT
>JBGMQW010000164.1:0-7954 GCA_048060815.1 Thiohalomonadales bacterium
TCAAAGCATGAGTATTCGTGATTACAGTTATAAAGGAAAAAACATTACAAGATTTGATGTATTAAAAGGCATAGTAAATAAATTTATTTCAGATAGACCTCAAGATCATTTCTCTATAATCGTGTTCTCCAGTAAAGCAGCAACACTGGTTCCTATGACAAAAGATAATAATTTAACTAAAAAAATGTTAGATAGATTAACACTAGGTTTACTTGGCGAAGAAACAGCTATTGGCGATGCATTAGCTTTATCAATTAAACAATTTAAGAATATAGATAAAAATAGACCGTTATTAATAATATTTTCAGATGGCGATAACACTGGAGGTGGTATCAACCCATCTGAAGCATTGGCTTTAGCCAACACACTAAATTTTAAAATATACACCATAGCTATCACAAGCCAAAAATTAAGAGACTCTAACTCCATTGAATTAAAATTTAAAAACCTTGCAATAAAAACTGGAGGTAAATATTTTCATGCGAAAGATACCTTTTCACTTCAAAAAATAATAAACGATATTAATCTACAGGAGAAAACCATCACTCCAAAACCGTTCAAACGTAAAATTCTCGAATGGTATTATGTCCCGTTAATCTTTGGTCTATTATTTATTACATGGTCTCAAATTTTGGCAAGCCGTCGATGAGTAATTACATGCTAACTGATTACATAACATTACTATCAATTGAAAGACCCTTATTTCTTACGCTAGCGCTCTTGCCATTAATATTTCTATTTTTGAAACGAGTAAAGATGCATACATTATCAAAATACTCTGATAAGCATTTGTGGCCATGGTCAATCAATATATCAGAACAATATTTTAAGGCACGTAAATTCTTTATGCTTTTTGCCTGGTTATTAATTGCAATTGCCATGTCAGGTCCAAGATTACCTGCTTTAAATAATACATTTTACGGAAAAGACAAAGTCATTAAAAGCGATATTTCGATTATGATAATTGCAGATATTAATGGCATTACCGGGTCAGAATTTAATTCTTATCTTATTAAATTATCTGACTTTATCGATAAGTTAAATGGTGAAAAAATCGGATTTGTCGCTCTTAGTTCTACCAGTGCATTAATATCACCATTAACAAATGATTATGCTGTTAGTTATTTTTATTTGAAACAAATATTTAAAGTAATCAACTTAAATCCAGGAATAAAAACTAATGATTTGTATAATTCATTAAAAATATCATATCGAGAAATACAACAGAGCAAACCAACTTCAGGTATCATTGTTTATTGGTCAGATTACATGCGAAATGATTTTAAAAGCAGTCAGCTAATAAAAATAAAAATTCTACTTGAAGAAATTCAAGGTGAAAATATTACAGTAATACCAGTCTGGAATGAAAGCAGTGAATCAGAAATAGATTCGAGTGATATCGTAACAATATTCGGTGAATCATCATCTGATCAGTATTCGGCGCTGACAATTCAGGAATTATACAATGAACATTTAAATGATATAAAATCATCAACTTTATTCAATTCTGACAAAAATACTGAATATCAACAGCTTTATTCATACCCGTTAATTATTGGTCTATTATTACTATTAATCTCATTTTTACCGTTTCAAGTATTCGCCAGGGTTGAAAATGAAGCTTAAACTGTTTGTACTATTTCTTATTACCATACTCGTCTCAAGTCCGGTATTTTCCGGTTCACTAGTAG
Organism: Thiohalomonadales bacterium; assembly: GCA_048060815.1. Lineage (GTDB taxonomy): Bacteria > Pseudomonadota > Gammaproteobacteria > UBA6429 > Thiohalophilaceae > CAYQUC01. Next base: position 1,692 of record JBGMQW010000164.1, read on the forward strand.
AGCAAGCTTACGATCATTTTCAAGATGAGAACTATCAGTATGCAAAAATTTTATATTCAAATGCAAAAGGATTTTCAGCCCGAATGGGGGAGGGAAATTCCGCGTATAGATTAAACGACTTCAAGCCAGCAATTACACAATATACTTTAGCGTTATTAAAAGCAAAAGATGATACTGAAAAATATAAATCTTTATTTAATTTAGCAAATGCATATTATAAAGATGAACAGTTTATTAAAGCCATAGAAACTTATAAATATTTACTTATTTATACTCCGGAATCAGAAGAAGCCCAGGGTAATCTATGGTCAGCTCAGTCAATGTTAATTGATAAAATTAAAAACAATAAATTATATATGAATAAAGAAAGTCTGAATTACGATAACGATCAAAATAATAAAAAAGATAACTTGTTAGATAAAGATGAAAAAATATCTAAAACTGAAAAAGTTGGTTATTTACGAACATTAATTGGAGATCGGGTTGCAGAAGGGGAATTAAATGCAATTGCACAAAATACTAAAAGTATAAATAATTTAATTTCAAGAGCGAAACAAATAAAAAATTATTTATCCGCAATTAAAAAACTCGACTTTGTTAAAGACAACCCAAATTCGATATTAAAATCGATAATTAATTACGAAGTAAAACAAGACTAACGATGAAATTATCGACTAAAATATATTTATTTTTCTTTACACTAATTGTTACAACGCAGATTTGCTATGCGAAGAATGCAGCACCTGTATTTGATGTAACTACAAGTCAGCACGTTTACGCCATAGGACACCCAATAGATGTTATTTTTGAAACACACAATATGTCACGTTCTTTAAGTTCATTAAATCTGGATATATTAAACAAAAATTTTGTCATACATGATTATAACATTGACAAATTTGAAGATGTTGTCAATGGCGAGTTTATACGCATTGAAAATCTTGTAGTCAGATTGTACCCAAGACGCGCTGGACAATTAGAAATACCAGCATTCAAGATTGGGCGGTTTCGAAGCAAACCTATTTTTCTCGATATTATTAACGACTTTAATAGTGCTATACAAATACGTACAACAGTAATCAAAAAATCATATTATCAACGTGAACCAATTAATATTTATGTTGATGTTTTTTACCGTAAAAAGAAAATTACCTCGAAAATTGGAGCGTTAAAAAATAAGAATTTTATTATTAGTGATGTTGTAAAAACTGAATATACAATTACTGATAACGGATTAATTTTACCAGTTGACCGTTTTTCCTGGATTGTTTTACCGCTGATTGAAGGTGAGCAAACAATAACCTTGCCAATGGTCAAGACAGGAGGGCGAAGAATGTATCCTTCAGGGAAATTGAAAATAAAAGTATCACCATTACCTAGTAGCTTGCCTGCCTTGGTTCCAGTTTCAAAACAAACAATAACTAACAACTCTTTAACACAAGATAGAATCTGGATCAATAAAGTATATTACTGGTCATTGTCGGTTGAAGGAAATGGTCTTAATGAGAATATACTGGAAAAAATTCTAAACAAACAATTAAAAACTGATTCTAATATACGATATTTTCCACGTTCATATCAACGGACCAGAATAAATAATGGTTCTAACTTTAAAACAGATATTAAAATACCATTTAAAATATACAAAACTGGTAATTTTACTTTTCCAATATTGGATATTCCCTATATCGATGCAAATACAGGGATTATTGAACATACTTTTTCTAGTAAAATCACATTAAATGCAACAAGCAGTCTAAACGAAAACCTTAAAATCATTTTAGCCATAATATTATTTATTATTGTAATAACACAGCCAGTAATTAAGCTACTTAAACGTTTTTACATTAAGTATCGATATAAAGTATGTTATTACGCAATAGTCATTTCAAGCAATCCCAAGAGAATAAAAAAATTAATCTTTAAATTAACGCCACATTTCAATCAAGATAACGCTGCTACCATTAATTCATGGGTAGAATCATCAGCAATTACTAATCCTGAGCAACGTGTAACACTTAAAAAAATTGGTATATTATTGAATAATTTTAATTATGGGACACGTTATTCAAAAAATGAAATTGACGTTCTGAAAAAGCTGGTGAAGAGTTTAACTTAAAAGAAGTAAGTAAAAAACTATGTTGACCGGGTTAAGCGAAAATAAGAAAAATATGTCAAAATCTGAAATTGTTCTAAACACAGAAAATAAATTTATATATTCACGATTAGATGAAAAATATAGTAATAAAATTAATGTCACCTATAGATCGCCAAGAAAAGTTGATGGCAAAATTAAACTTACACCTGTTACCTCAAGTATTAACACGAGTGAACTTTATGAACTACGCGTCGAAGAAATAGATAACACAATATTTATCGTCAATAATCATAAATCAATTTACAGAGATAATGATTACTTACGTTTACCAATTGCTGATAAAAAAACTGCATACCAAATTATCGATTCGATAATTACTGAATTCGAACGTGTAGAATCAAAAGAAAGTAAAATAATCGATGTTAAGCATAAATATGAAGATAACGATGATGAATTAGAAGAAGACAGTCCAGGTATAAATTCAAAAATCAGTATTATTATCAAGATTTTGGAAAAGTTTGGTAATTATGCAATAGGTATTTTGATAGCCACACTTTTAATCAGTGCTATAATATGGTTCCTGGCAGATACATTTTAAACGAATTTAGTTAATGAAAATTTGACTCAGGCAATCTGAGCATTGAATGTCAACCAATATTTTTTCTGTTCTAAAAAACTTGCTTTGAGTCTTTCGGCTTGTTCTTTTAGCGTTTCAATGTCATAAGCTTCGATCACTGAAGCTTTTTTTGCCTCCATCCATTGTTTTTTTGCAACAGAAAACTCGTTTATTTTATTCAGCAGTGTTGTGTATTCCTGTTGCAAACGATGGATAAACTCATCTGCGTTGGGTAACTTTACAAGTTTTAGGGATGTTTTGGTCAATAACATTTGCGCACGTGCAGTTTCGATCCTTTCCATTGGTGTCCGATAAAGCTTTTTTGCAAGACCAATCCAGGCAAGAACACGGATCAACCATTTTGTAGGATCATATTGCCACCAGCGTATTCCGTTGTAGTAATCACGTTGAAAACTGTGATGATAGTTATGATATCCTTCACCCATGGTAAGAAAAGCAAGAAAGCCATTATCTCTTGAAGTGTTATGATCAGAATACGGCTGGCTTCCCCATATATGGGCTAATGAATTTATGAAAAAAGTAAGATGATGAGATATCGCCATTCGTGCAATACCGACTAACAGCAGCATTCCCAGTAAATCACCATGCCATAAACCGAGAAATACCGGGATACTAAAATTGATAATTAGCAATAATGGCAGATAATAACGATGTTGCCACATAACTATTGGATCATTTTGCAAATCTCGACAGTTTTTGTATTGGAGCTCTTTATTTAGTTTATAGTCTCGTAACATCCAGCCAATATGTGAAAACCAGAATCCACGTTTTGCGGAATAAGGATCTTTTTGATAATCATCCACATGACGATGATGTCTACGGTGATCCGCTGACCAGTGTAATATGCTGTTTTGCGTGGCAAATGTACCACCAACAGCAAATATCAATTTTATAAACCAGTGAGCTTCATATGCTCGATGCGACCATAACCGATGGTAACCTGCAGTAATAGATAGTTGGCAGAATGCGATACTGAGAATCAAGGCTGCAATTTGCCAGCCATCAAAGCCATAATAAATAGCGTACAAAGGTACACCAATCAGCGTGATTAAGGCGGTAGTGGCGAAAACAATTATATTAAGCCATATAAGTTTTGGTTTTTTCATTAGTACCATTTTACATGATCAGACGTTAAAATAATATTCAGCTTTGAAAATTATTATAACTTATTGTTTTATATAGCATTATGTAATGAAGTGAAATGAATATTTTGCCTATACTTCGCATAATATATATTATGTTAAATATATGACTTTAGCGTTTTCCATCATGAAATAACGACGTATCCATACCTGGATCGCCTTTTTCCTGAGTTCCGGGCTTAACTGTCGTTAACGTTAAGCTGTCACTAATTTTATTAATTGTTTTATAGGTAATGGCCTGGAGTAATAATATCCCTGGTACACATTACAATTTTCTTTCAGTAGAAAAGCTAATTGCTGTTTCGTTTCAACTCCTTCTGCAATGACATTCAGATTAAATTGATGGGCAATTTTAATTATTGTCTGCACTAACAATGCGTCTTGAGGATTATATTCAATATCAAATATAAATGATTTGTCAATTTTAAGTTCATCAATTGGTAACCGTTTTAAATGGCTGAGAGATGAATATCCTGTACCAAAATCATCAAGAGACAGACGAACTCCGACTTGTCTTAGTTGTTCGAATTTTGCAATTGTTTCTTTAAGATTTTCGATAGCTATATGTTCTGTCACTTCCAGTGTTAAAAAATTTTTATTCAGCTGAAAATCATCTATTAGATTTTTTATAATACTTACAAATGTTTTTTTCCTAAATTGATGAGGGCTAATATTGACAGACAAGTTAAAATCTTTATTATAATCAATATTTAATTGCGTTATTTCTGAAATAGATTTATTTAAAATAAAATCTCCTACTGCATAAATTAGACCCGTATCTTCAGCAATTTCTATAAAAACTTCCGGATTAATAAATCCATGGACAGGATGTTTCCAACGAGCTAATGCTTCAAATGCGATTATATTATTATCATTATCTATTTGCGGTTGATAATAAACATCTAATTGTTTTTCATTTACTGCATCTCGGAAATCTTTTTCTAAGGTAATTCGTTTAACGACTTTTTCGTGCATTTCTGATAGATAAAATGCAACTTGATTTCGACCATTTTCTTTTGCGCTATACATTGCTGTATCAGCATGTTTAATAATATCTTCGACACCTTGTTCTTGAAATGGAAACAAAGCAATACCAATACTAGAAGTAACATGCATTTCATTATCTTTGATTACAAATGGTTTTTTAAATACTTCTTGTATACGAGAAGCTATTTTTTTGGCCGTTAAACTTGCTGAATTTTTATCATTACCAAGATGCCGTAATAAAACAATATATTCATCACCACCAAATCGAGATGCTGTATCTTCATCCCAGATACAAGATTTAATTCTGTTAGCCGCTTCAATGAGTAAACTATCCCCTATCGAATGCCCCAATGAATCGTTTATACTTTTAAAACGATCCAGATCTATAAACAATAATCCACCATAGTGGTTATGGCGACGCCCGGTAATTAAAGCTTGTTCTAACCTCTCTAATAAAAGTTTACGATTTGGAAGTTTTGTTAAAGTATCATAATATACTTGATGTTCAATTTCGGCAGCTGCTTTTTTCCGCTCGGTGATATCTCGCCAAACCACATGTATAAGTTGCTTATCCCCTAATGGAATCGCTGTAAGCAAAACTTCGACAGGAAATATTTCACCGTTTTTTCTAATATGCTCCCATTCAAACCGATAATTACCCTTCTCGATGACATTTTCCATCATTAACTTTGATTTAATTTCTGAAAGCTGACCGTCAAGTTGAAACTCAGGTGATAAATTGGCTGAATCAATATTAAAAAGTTCTTCTTTTGTTTCGTAACCTAACATATTCAGAGTTGCTAGATTACAATCAAGAATTTTATCAGAATTGACAATTAAAAGAGCATCTGCAGATTTATCAAATAATGCTTGATAGTGCTTTTTACTTTCATCTAGCTTGTATTCTTTTGTTTTTCTTAAATTTAGTTCTCTGAATAAGCGTTGTATCCAAAATATAAATAAACCTAGAAGAATAATTAAAGTTGAAATAACCAGATATACAAATGTGTTATCTACTTTCTCTGTATCTATTTCTTTTGTCTCACTATTTACAATTAGTTGTTGTTTACGACTAATATTATTTATAGCTTTTTCTGTTACTTCCAGTTCTATTGATTGCTTTGAGGCGCTAACAAATGTAGATAATAAAATCATTACACCAAAAATAATGACTTTTATAAAAATTTTTAACATTCACCACTCATGAAATAAAGTTTGTTATTATAATTTTGTTATTTATTGTAGAAATTCTAGAGTTTGTTATCTTTATTTATATTTTCACAACAACTTGAAATTGATTAAAATTTAAACATATTTGCTAAAGTAATAATTTAATGTGATCTGACTTGAATCTTTATACTAATTCTAACTATCGAAAATTAAAATCAAAACAACCATA
>JBGMQW010000165.1:0-7949 GCA_048060815.1 Thiohalomonadales bacterium
TGGATGCATCTGATGGTCGATCAATTGTAATAACACGATAACCAGCAGCCTGGTAACGATGTGCGCTGCGTACCAGAAAATTACCGCGTGAATTTGTTGGGGTGCTATTATCCGCTGGTCCTGTTATTCCAGCATTGAGACCACCACCCGCAATTAATACCATTACACCTTTTGGCGCACCCATGCCCATTGGTTCATGTACCATATAATCCATGGTGACCGCGGTATTATCGGCAAGTTGTCGTGTTGTAACAATTTTATATTTTGGTGCACCGATAGTATGAGATTTAGTAAAGATGGCAGAACCATCAGCAGGATTTTGAGTCGTATCGCCCATTGTAAATGAACAACGACTGTTAACAATGTTAGTCGAAAGTTTAGTGGTAACATTATAAGTTACATCAATTACTTTAGGACTTCCTGGAATTTGTGTGGCATTTCCAACACAAGAATTTACCAGATCCGTACAAACATAAATTGAAATTTTTGCGGTGTGAGTACCCACTCCCAGTTTTTTTGGTAGATCCGGTGTCACAATTAGCTGGCCACCAGTAGTACTTATTAGTGTAAATGTGGCATTTATAATTGCCGTACCGGTAATAACAACGTCAATTCTAATATTTGAATTAATACCAAGAACTGTTCCCGTTAAGTTTTGTTGCGCTGCTGTTGCATCGGCAACATCGGCGGTAAAGGTTACCTGGTCAGTAGCTAATGATAAACCTGTGACAGGAACAGTTGGGGTGTCACTACTGCCTCCACCACAAGATGTTATTCCTAAAAATAAGGCAAAGATTAGAAGTGAATGCTTACTCATCAGAAAAGTCTCCAAATTAAATTTTATTCTTGTTAATCGTTTATACGTGGGGGTTGGCGTATTACTACTATAGTCAATAATTGTGAATTGTTTGTTGGATTATATGTCAATTACTATTAAACATAAAGAATGATAGGTTGCCATTTATACATATATAGACATATATAGGTATTTATTTAGTTTTAGGGACTGTCGTTATTGCAAATTGAACGATAACTATATAAGATAATGCTGATATAGATCAAATACCCCTATATATGAATTATGTATAGTTAACTTTTTAGTAAATGGACATATCCAATGAACAATATAAAGAATAATATCACCCGGCTTAGTAGAATTTTTATATTTTACAGTTTAGTGCTAATACCAATAACTGCTTCAGCAGCGACCCGGGAAAAACAGGTTATTAACACTTTAAAAGGGGTTAACAGCACAATTGGTCTAAATTACAGCAGCGGTGATTATGGTACCGGAGTTAATAACACAATATTAACCATTCCATTTGATATTTATTACCGCAGCGGCAACTGGAATGTGGGTGTTTCATCGTCCTATTTACAAACCGAGGGTACCGGTACAATCTTACCAAACTTTGGTGGTCCGATGGGTGGTGGTTCTGGCAATCAACGACCACCGGGTATGGGACCAGGGGGATCGGGAAGTTCAGGACAGACAGTCACAAATTCCGGTTTTGGTGATACCATCGCAACGGCAAACTACATAATTCCGTCATGGAGTACTAACACCACAAATATTTACGTTACGGGTAAAGTTAAATTACCAACTGCGGATGAAACAAAAAGTCTCGGTACTGGAGAAATGGATTATGCAGCAGAACTGGGATTTTATAAATCAAACAAGGGACCAGATGTTTACGGAAGTTTGGGTTATCAATTTACCGGAGAACCAGCAGGAACATCGTTGAATGATGTGTTATATGGCAGGATAGCGATTTCATATCAACTTCAAAATAACAAAAGTGCCGGTGTATCTTTTTATGCATCCGAGTCTATTTACACCAGTGGCGATGCTCCGATGGAAATCAATGGCCTATTTCGTGCGCTTATCGATAAAAATCGCTGGTTTAATGGTTATGCCGGTTTTGGTTTAACTAACGGTAGTCCGGACTGGAGCGCAGGTTTTAATATTGAATTCGCTTTTTAGTGTATTAGCGTATTTCTGGAAAGAAAAGTATTTGAACCGCCAAGACGCCAAGGAAATTCAAAAGCTATTTTGAATAGTTACAAATATTTTTTCAGAAATAATCGTAGTATTAATTAACAGAATTCATTATGTTAAACCACAGCAATCGCAGTATTTTCTGACTACAAAAAGAACAACATACTCGATAAATATTAGTCCGGGTTTGAGATTAATTTGAGGCATTGTATAATTTTAATATAATTTCACTATAATTTAGTTGTTTTAAAATAATATTAATACGTTATTCGTTTACTGCTTGATTTAAGTTAAATTCGATTTGCAATCATACTATGATTTTTCCAAAAAACTGGCTTTTATTTTTTATTATTTTTAAAGTTCTTTTACCTTCAATTGCAACTGCAGAAGAAAATACTGATAGCACGGATATTATAAAAGAAGATCAGGATGTTCAATTAGTCAAACCGGATAAAATAGATTCATCTACAATACCCGATGACATAGTGCCAAATCTCTGGGCAATCAAATTTGCATTGAGTACGGGTCTCATTGGTGGTAATACCGAACAAGTCGATTTCACTTCAAAAATAGAAACTAAACGCCGTACCGCATCATCAGAATGGGTAATTAATTATATAGGTAACTTTTCTAAAACCAACTCTGTTTCAGGTAAGTTTGAAGAGACCATTAATAATCATCGCTTGTCCACCAAGCTGGATATTTTTGTGAATGAACATTTTTCCTATAATCCAGTGTTTGCTGAATTTTTCACTGACGCGTTCCAGAATATCAAAACACGTATAGCGCTTGGTGCTGGTTTAACTTATCCTGTAATTAATACCGAAAAAACAGAATGGGGTTTATCTGTGGGTCCCGCATATGTTACAACCAGCTATACTTCAGTTCTACCCGGCGAAAAGGCTGAAGTGGATTCTGCTTCGCTTGCCATGGGCACTAAGTTGGAAACAAAAATATCAACTGCTTATAAATTTAGTTATAAATATAATTTATTATTCTCAAAAACGGAAGCTGGAGGTTACACCCACCATATGATCGCAATCATCGAAAATAAATTAATCCACAGCCTGAATCTCGAATTATCACTCGTGTGGGACAGGATAAATAGTCCAACAGTCGATAGCGATGGAAATATGCCGAAACCTGATGATTATCGATTAATGTTTGGAATAAATTATACGTATTAAAAATTACATTTTTAATACAATATAACTTAGGCTAACGGATTAAAATTAATAAGTCTGCCTGCGCCAGTATTAATAACAGCTGTAATACCTAAATATGGAATCCCCAAACCTGTGACAGTACCGAATCAATCTGAGTATATTCAGTTTGATTGGCTTTAATAAAGTGTGAACCACCGACAGTTGAGATTGCTTTTTTGATTAAGCGTCTACTGGCTTTAGCCGTTAATGCAGCCACTAATTTTTTACGTTCGAGAACTGAGATTGAATCTTTATTAACAGTCAAACCACGAGCCGGCATTTTATTTTTGGTAATATAAATTACTTTTAAGCCTATTTTATTTTTAACTTTCTTAAGCCAGAATTTTTCCGGTACAATCGCAGCTTTACTACGGGCGGTTTTAACACATTTAATTGCATTTTTAAAACCTTGTATTTTAATCAGTGTGGGTTGACGAGCTGGACTTTTATAGAGATCAAGATAGGTTAAAGTTGCTAAATTCGGTGATGCTGGCGCACAAACTTTTTTATTTACCAGGTCATTATAATTGTTAATATTACTGTTAGTATTTACAACAACAGCAAATTTTAAATCTCCCGCTTGTTTAACCAGAACGGTGTGATGCATTTTTTCTATGCGATACTTAACAAAGTGGGGCCCATCTAAAATTATATCATAAAGTCCTGCTCGCATATTATGCGAATACTCAAAAAATGATTTTGCTGGTTTTACCACAATAGTACGCCCAATTACTTTACTTAAATAGTCAACAAGAGGTTGATAATTCGCTAACGTAATCTCAGGCGATTGAGTTGGCGGAGTACCGAATATTAGTCTTTCTTGTGCATATGCAGTATTGGTAAGAGTTAAAATCAGCAGGATTAACATGAGATTCTTTTTAAATGTATTGATCATCGTAAGCACCGTAATAGAAGTTAATTTAGTATATTAGTATTTTCTAATGTAATGATTAAAAAGTAAACAATTAAATGCATTTATTCGATGATAACGATTAAAATAAATAATAATATCAATGACTTCCATAAATATTGTGTGACAATTATTTAATAGAAAGTTTATGTTTAAGGCAGTCGTTTCAAAAGGTTTTATGGTTGATTTTTTTTGCTTTATTTATCAAAATTATAATTGGCCCAGGTTCGAGCCATAACCTTCAGAGTTTATTGAACAGTTAATAGATCATAAGTCATAATGAAAATAACAAAGAATCTTTTTCCTGGAATATTTTTTATGCAATTCAGATTACTGGCATTTTTATTTATTTTTTCATTAAGCTTTACCAATACTGCATTTGCATGGGTCTACTCAGAACATCGTGATATTGCCATAGAAGCGGTAAAAAATCTGAATGCTGATTACCGCGCAGATTTTGATTCTTTATGGCAGAGTAGTCGCAGCGGATTTGAAAAAAAACTCTGTAAAAATGCAGCAGATTCTACCCAGGGTCTGGATACAGATTGTTTAGACTGGGCAGCATTTAGTGCAATTGCGGGTGATCATTCCTGCTCAAGTAAAGAAATGATGAATTTTATTCTTAACGAGAAGTGGCTAACAGACATTGCCAATATATCTGCTCAACTGAAGGTTGAACTTGATGTTGTTAACACTAGAGAGACTGATAATAAACAGCAGCAATTATCTGGTAGTTCTGACACCATTTTAGATCAATTACGGAAACAGGAAATTAGATCAAAACGTTTGAATGCGTTGCGTTCTGCAGATACGAAACTATTAGGCGCCGATCCACAATATGCAACCCGAGCAAACTCGAATACTGCTCATTTTCTGATCCCGCGTCCAGCATCAGCAAAGACTACCGGTCTGGAATATGCCAAATTAGCATTAAGATCCGGTTCTAAAATTAATGCCATCGGTGTTTACAGCTGGTATCACATCAGTGCATTAAAAAAGGCCAGTCGACTTGCGAACGAACCACAGCTAACTTTAAAACAACGGCAAATGATTACCCGCTCGATGTTGGCTGATGAAGGTTTTGCGTTGCATTTTCTTCAGGATGTTTTTGCAGCTGGACATGTTGCTGGCACCTGGGGTGAAGTATCACAACGTCTGGGAACACATAACTATTATAATCAACACGGTCTTGAGGTTTATACATGGAATCGTGAGTTGCTACCTGTTGTACTAATGGGGGATGCGCATATGCGTCCGCAGGATAAACAGTTAGCTGCTAAAACGATTAATACCAGTTTGAAACAAGTAATTGATTTTGCTATGGGAAGAACAACCGGACATGCAAATTCTATTACGCCATTAAGTTCTGCAGAACCCAATAATTTTAATGTTTGCACACAAAACCAGTTTTCACAACTTAACACTAATCATAGATATGATATCCTCCTCGGAGATGTACTTATCCATACACCGATACCCGGCCTGAGTGACGGGGCTGGTTCATTACCACGGTTTCGCAGTGAAATAGGATTTTTTCTTGGTTTATCAGGATTTATCGATACCAGAATAATTGATGATGGTTTTTTAGATTTTCAGCAAAAAGAAGGTCTTATAACTGGTCTTGATCTCTCGTTTCGTGTGGGATTTGGTATGGATGGTATTATGAATGAAGCAGGTGATGGACTGGTATTTGCTTCTATTGGTTTTCGTACTGACTCGGCTTCAAGCAATAAATTTGCTGAATCATCAGAGCTAGCGCAAACTGGTTCGATAAGCGCCGCGATCCCGGCTCGTTCGGGTATTGCTCTTCGGTTTCGAATGCCGTTTTATATCATTCCTACAGACTTAATTTGGATGTCACCACTCTATTTTTTTAATGAAACAGCCTATGCTAATATGGCTGTGACAGCGGGAAATGGCGGCCTTATACCGTGGCAGCAGGGTATTGCTACTTCGATAGGTCGTTTCCAGTTTGTGCTGGGGCGGGAGTTTGGTCTAACTTTTTATGGTTGGGATAATTCTGATGAATTAATTGTACCTGTAGATTCAACAGGAACTCTAGGTTTGGTCAAGTATCGATCCATACTGGTTGATATACCAATAGTAGAATATCGTCCCTACCGTTCTTTCTCTTCAAACCAGAGTTCTTCCATGATTGTCCAGATATTTACCAGTGCAGATATTCCACAGAGCAACGATCCGATTGTTATAGATGGTGTTTCAAAATCTCTGGATACGGTTTGGTCTATTGGCATTCGTCTGGTTTTTGATTGGCGTCATTACTAATAAACTAATGCTGCAGCAAAGTAACCTGGCCCGGTGACACAATACGCTTTGGGTTTGTGGCGCGCATTTGAGCTGCAACTCAAATCTGCTTTTTTATTACTTAAATATACTAAACCGCGCTTCTAAATCATTAGGTGATCTAAATACCGATGTTTTTTGTCCAATCTTTCTATGGATAAGCAGATTTATTTTTGCAAGTTCAAATAAATCTGAACGTGATGTGGCATATGCAATATTATGACTATTTTGGTGCGACTTAATTGTATATTCTGTACCTGGATGACTAATGGCATGACTTAATAATGCGACTTGCCTATGATTAAGATCAGAATTTTCCTTAAGCATAACTTTTATTCTTTTTACTTGTTTATTCTTCTTTTCTAAATAATTAGATAAATCATCAATCGCCTGAATAATTACTTCAAGTTGATAAATAATAAAGTATGTTAAATCATTTTCATCAGTTTCTGAAAATAGATATGACATACCATATTTTTTCTGAGAATCTTTTAATATTCTGGAAATAGAAATATAGTCAAAAATCCAATAACCATGAGATAACATGCTCCAGTAAAATAATGCTCTGGCAGTTCTACCGTTTCCATCAAGAAATGGGTGATCATATGCAAGCCAAAAATGAATGATTATTGATTTAATAATTGGATGTATAAAAATATTCGAATCCACTTTTCCATTTGCAAATTTACACATTAGTTGAGAACGTTTTGAAAGCTCCTTTGCAGGTGGTGGTATATGTAAATCTTGTTGTGAAACATTATCCACAACCTTTACTCTTTCCTCACCAGGTAATTGAAATCTTCCTTCAGCATCAGTATTATCTAGTGTATCTTTTGTTAAGATTTCATGAAGCTGTAATATACGATTAGTGGTTAATTCTTCCTTAATTACTTTTCTTATATCCCTAATTGCTAAATAATTATTAAGAATCATTTGTTCACTTGTATCACGTGGTTGACGACCGTAACGAATCATATCAGCAGCTACTTGTCTGGTTGTTGCTGCACCCTCTAATTGACTTGAAGTTATCGCCTCTTCCATAATAGAATTAATAATATAGCGTTCACGTGTTTCTGTATTTACAATATTTCCATCTAGTTCAACACCACCATGCGCTTTGCTATCTATTTTATGAAGCATCTCGAGCACATTATCAGTTATTGTATATTTAAAATTCATACCCCCTGAATCTTTTAAAGGCAATTGCTTGTATAAAAGAGTGCGAGCAAGTTTTACTCCAAACCACCATTCTTCATGATTTAAATTTCTTGGAGGTGGTCTATGCCTTAACTGATCCCAGTGCATATACCTACCGTTTGGAGTCGCCGTAATTGATTCTTCCATAATCTCTTTTAATCGAGATGCATGGAGGTCAAATAATTGATCCATCGATTTTGGTTTTAGTGGTACCTTCATAATGGGTATAATCTACAGTGTTAATATTATTGATAATTTATTATCAATTTATTAAAAATTGATAAATATAATATAACAGTACACTATAATTATCAATATTTCACTAATTGATAAA
>JBGMQW010000166.1:0-4177 GCA_048060815.1 Thiohalomonadales bacterium
TATACGTTAAAATTTTAATATTTTAAAAACAGAAACTTTATTCACAAAAGGTTCTGCCACTACTAATAATTTATTTTTATTAATTGAAATTCCTGCAGCCGAAGTAAAACGATATGGCTTGCCATTCGAACCTAGTACATACTGAAATTTACCAGATGAAGTAAATACCTGGATAACATCCAGATAACTATCAGAAATATATATTTTCTCATCATCTGCAATTGCAATGCCTTTTGGTCGGACTAAATGCCCAGGTTGTACACCAAACTTGGATACCTGAAATGAAAATCTCCCTTTATTTCTGAATACTTGGACCCGGGTGTTTAATATATCAACGACTCCAACACGGTTGTCACTCATGTTTACGATTGAACCAGGATAGCGAAAAAAACTATCTTGCTTACCATTACCACCCCATTCGCGTATTTTTTTACCAGATTGATTATACACAACAATTGTATGATGTTTTGTTGTAACAAATATTTCTTTCGTTTTTTCATGAACGGTTATATCAACAGGGCGTACTTTTTTTATTTTTTTCTTGCCACTAACGCTATCAAACGAAAGTATATGTCTACCTAATCGAGTGAATTTCTGAATACGATAATTTTTAGTGTCGGTTACGTATATCTCACCATTATTTGCAACAAATATACCGACTGGATAAAAAAATTGTCCATCTTTGTTCCCTTTACTTCCGAAAGAAAATAAAAATTTTCCGCTCTCATTAAATACCAGAATACGATGATTATCACCGTCAACGATATATATTTTTTCCCCTAGTGTTGCGACATCACTGGGTAGTGATAAATTCATGTCATTAGCAATCGTTATATCAAATAAATGTTTTACTGCTTTAGTTTTAATTTTAATTTTCGGTTTAGCAATAATCTGACTACTGATAAGAATCAGCATCAAAACTATTATAAATTGCGTAGGTTTAAATATAATATTCATTTATTATTTTCGTCGACCACTTCCACCATCCATAAATTCAGGGAAATAGAATTTTTTGTATTTACCGATCATACCAACAATCGCACTATCATTTAATTGCTTAACCCGGCGAGGAGGGTAACCCAGTTTTGCATAATCCATATATTTTTGCTCTCGCCCATGGCAATAATCACATTCAAATGGTTCTTTTAAAACCTTTGTATGCATTCGATTTTTTTTCTCTTTACGATCTTGATTAGAGTAGGATTTATATTTTTTCATATAATATCTAGCAATACCAAGATCATCATCATTACTGAAAAATTCATCATCATTTTTATTATACAAAGAAATTTTTGCGCCATATAATGTTGATGTTTCTTTAACCTTTTTAAATCCTTGTAATGTCCACATACCAATTTCTTTTGCATTTAATGAACCAGGATTAGGTACTTGATCGCCTGAAATTACATCGAACCAGCTAAATTCCCATTTTCGTTTTTTATCAACATGACAAACTTCACATGACACAGAAAATGAATGCATATTTAAAAATGAACGGATTTCCTTATCTTTATCGTGCGGTACTTCACCATGACAATAAACACAGGCATTAACTTTGTCGTGTTCAAATTTAATACCAACATTATGGAAGTGCCCCTCCAGAAAATCTTGATCAATTAAAGTATATCCTAAATCCATCTGGTTTCTTTTTTGAGCTGTATGGCGATTAAATTTTACTTTTAACATTTTTTCTTCAGGTGTTTCTCTGCCTGTTAATTTATACAACGATCGTTTTGCACCTTCTTTACCTTCAAATCCAAATATAAGTGGATAGAATAATAAAGCGGCCCAAACCATAACGCCTAATAAAAAAATCACATAGGATTTATAAATTATTGCTTTAAAAAATTTAACTAAAAATTTAATGATCATGGTGTGACACTATTTCTTTTTCTAAACCAGCGTTTGTCATTAACTCAACATAAAGTGCGTAATGTTCATGAATCATTTGGGGTTCAGAGATATAACCTGAAAAGAAACCGGTTGGTATTGGAAATTTTTCCGGACTATAAAATTCATTATACCAGGTTATAAAAAACAAAAATAATAATGCCAATAGAGCTTCATAGGAATGCGCAATATACGCTGCGTTTAACACTATTCCCGGTAGTACCTGACTCACCTCATCACGCCACCATAACATGAGTCCTGCAACACTTATAAGCGTGATACCATAATACTGAGCATAATATTGAACTTTTTCTTTCCAAATAAACCGACCATGTTGCGCCGGTTTATTGGTAATAAATAAGATATATTTGAAATGATCAATAACATCAGTTAAATCTTTTTTATTCATTATCATTGCTTGTGATAAAAAGGATTTAATAATATTTTTTGGATTCATTTTTTTCTCTTTTCGTAACTGTGCAAGGTTATTTTTAAAAAATAATCGAATCCAATACGCGGTATGCCAAATTAATACTGTTATTAATACCGTACCAGCTGCTCGATGTATATTTGGAACGACATCCGGACCACCTAAAAATGTGTATATAACAGGTGCCCAACTTTCATCGGAATGCCGAATCGGTAATCCGGTCGCAGCAAGTACAATTACACTGAACAGTTCCACTGCAATCATAAACCGTTGCTTCGTTGTATGTCTTTGAAATTGACGCACACCATTGATAACTATGATATTTGGTCGTCTTTCCATACTATTCTCCGCTAATCATCCTGCTTCGGTGTTGGTCTGGTTCGTATTTTTTTACTGGACTTCGTTCTCTCTTTAGAACGCACTTTTGGTTTAGCTTGATGCCCGGATTTGAACAAGGCAACATTTGGAGCTAATCGCCGAACCAGCTCTAAAAATACAATTGCTAAAAAACCATACAATACAAAAGCCAACATTATTCTAAAGAACATTAACATATAAAATTGTAATGGATAATCTTCATAATCATACGTTACATGGGTTTGAAATCCTGCTAATTTAACACTGGCCTTAGGATGGCATCCTGCTGATTGGCAAGTTTGACCTTTATTGTCTTTGTGTGTAGCCGAGGTTTGAGATTTTTGAGATTCTATTAAATGAACACTCTCACCTCGAACAATATGGCAATCCAGGCAATCTGGTGCTTTCTCACTACCAAGACTAATTAATTTATAATGGAATGTTTCCTTATAGGAGCTAATAACATCATCCAACTCGTGACGTTTTTGTATGCCTTTATCGGCATGACATTTTGCACACATTGCTATTACGTCTTTAGGATTACGTTGTTTTTGTAAACGTGTACTAACGTGTAAAAAGAATTTTTCAGCAAATTTACCCGTTGTATGGCAACTTTTACAACGCGAAATACTTTTTTCTGACACTAAATCCTGCATACCTTCAGCTACTGCAAACGGCCGGATTAATGGTTGCTCGTGACAATCTTTACAAGTCGGATAATCATCCTGATTTTTTTTTAAAGTACCATCTTTCTTGAATTTACTGTGGACGCTTTCATCCAGAATTTCCTGAACTTCTTTGTGTGAGTATTTAGTATCACTCGAAGGCTCATAAATATGGCATTTGGTTGTACAATCGACCTTCTTAACATTTTTATGAGGTACTTCTTTAACTGTGATATGACAATCAGCGCAGGTATTTTTACTGTGGGGACTATTATTATATAAATGCTCATTAACATAATATAATTTAAATTCACCATTGTCATCGATACGACTCAAACCTTTATATTTATGACATAACAAACAATTCAGCTCATCTGCAAATACATTGCCAAACAACAAACTAAAAAGCATAAACAATAAAAAATTTTTAACTACAAAATAATACATTTTCTTAAATTCTGGTTTCAAATCATATTAACAACATTCTTAAAATTCTAAATTGGATGACAAATTTTACACATCCGTTCTTTACGTAATTTTTTCGGGCTATCTGCACCCATGGCTTTAACTTTATCTTTGATGACGCCTTTTTGATGGACATTGTGACATGTAGCACAATGCACTTTCCCAGTGTTCGGTTCAAGCGGCACATAAATTTTTTCTTTAGGTAACATATACTTCATTTGTATTAACACCAAATCAGAGGCAACAACCAGGTGATTAGGTTTTTTCTTTCTGAAACTAAATGACAGTTCACCACCAGGATGTGGCTTCCAAATGTGGCAGCCAGTACACATTTTTGAATAATCAGTAACATTAAACTTTAAATCTTTAG
>JBGMQW010000166.1:4277-7893 GCA_048060815.1 Thiohalomonadales bacterium
TGATGGCATGACTCACATAATTTATTAACATCACGAATATGAAGCTTCCGATTTGCTTTTGTTGGACTACCATTATGACAAGTTCCACATTGAGATTTATCCCAATGTGGATCAATTATCGTATATTTATTTAGTTTACCAGCAGATACCAGTTTTGGAATAGTCAGTACTGTTTGAATACGAGATTGTTGTATATTACCAGAAACTGCTGGTGTCGTATTTTTTACATTAGTCCCAGCTGAAAATGTGATGCCTGTATAGTAAAAAGCAATGATGAACGAAATATACCAAATCGAACCTTTTAAAAATTGTTCAATTAATCGTTTATAAATCCTCATTGCTAACTACTATATCTATTTTAATAACAATTTATTGCTAATTTATTAATACGTTTCAGGAGCATGATTCTCACCATGGCACACCAACGTACAAGATCCCATGTTATTTCCTGTGCCTGTCCACAATCTGGCACCGGTAACCATTGTTGTACTAAAATTAATTAACCTCAAATTATTCGTGATTGTAGCACCTGCAGCCATACTCGCACCATGAGGATCATGACAGGTTACACAAGACGCCATTTCACCAACAATATGCCTGTTATGTTCTTTAAAAGTCGTATCACCAAGAATAATATTTCTGTCATGACAGCTGTAGCATAGTGCATAAGCTGTAAGGCTTTCCGGGCCACTGGTGATGTTCATGTTTAATTGTAATAAAGCCACGTTAGGTGAACCATGCGGTGTATCTACGTGGCATTCGAAACAAGACTTGGTAAATATATTTACACCACGTAAAGGAACAGCACCACCAGGTATAGCAGCAACACCGGCAATCCACGGTGGGAGTAAACTAGCACTGGAAATTTTTGCAACCGCAGTTATTGGATGATAACTTGGGTTAAGCTGATCGAATTGTAATCGAACATTCAATTGTGAAGCTGTTCGCGGTATCAAAGGTACTGCTCGATTTAAACTACTCTCATGACATTTAAAACACAGTTGATATAGGTCTGCTATTGGTGAAAGCGCTATGCCTTGCCAATCAATACCGCTAATACCAACTGCATTTACAGGATCGGTGCGGCCTTCATGAGCATTATGGCAATCAATACATTCAACATGTCGTTGTTTAATTGGTGGTAGTTCAGCATTATTCAAGTAAGGTTGATGGATTCCTGTAGCTAATGCAAGCGGATGTGCCGATTTCACGGTAGCACCAATCATGAAATCCGCTTGAATATTTTTTAAACCGCCAACATTCCCATTGTGGCAAACAAAACAAACAACTTCTTCTTTGGATTGGGTAAATAAACGTTCTTTAACACCTGCATTGTGGGCCGCATGACAATTTCCACAGGCATTTTCAGTCACAGTTGTAAAAGTACTATTTGGCCAGGGATCCGGTAGAACTCCATTCCAGGTGCCACCAGATGTATTATGGGGTGAATTTGTCCATAATGATTTAACATGGCAAGCTTCAC
Source organism: Thiohalomonadales bacterium (assembly GCA_048060815.1). Taxonomy (GTDB): domain Bacteria; phylum Pseudomonadota; class Gammaproteobacteria; order UBA6429; family Thiohalophilaceae; genus CAYQUC01. The sequence continues at coordinate 5,761 of JBGMQW010000166.1, forward strand.
ACAGAGCAGAACCTCGATTACTCATCACTAAAAACTGACCATTGATATCATTATGAGCATCATGACAAGTAGTACATTGTAATTCGCTGTTACCGTCTAGCTTTACTTCTCGGGGTAAAGCAGCTGGTTGTACCAGCTCACCCGCATCCGTTGCCAGTTTAGATGTATATTGAAATGATATTGGGTGATCATTTGAAAGATCTGTGCCCATAAAACTTTTTGATGTTAATGGCATGGTGGTCACACCACGCTGCATCAGTATTGCCCCCCCCGCTGCCGGGCCACTAGTAACAACGCTACCGATTGCAATTGTACCGTCATGACAACTCAAACATAAAATTGATGAACCCGTTGGTTTTCCTGGTGTAAAGTGAATAGTTAAACTGGAATAGGGTGTATATGTCGCAACAGTTGATGTTCTATTCCAAAGCGGTGCATTTGCGTTTGTTAACGCGTTATGAGGAGTATGGCAAAATACACAAACTCGTTTCTCAGTTAAAGCTGCAACGCCACCAGTCATGCCGCCGCCGGTCATGGATAAATCGTGTTTTGAACCAAGGATCCCTGCAGTTGCAGTGGTAACAGTGTTTAGAGGAAACAAAACCAGTAGAAATAAAATAATTTTTAATTTCATTACGTCTTACCTCCAATATAATAAAATACCTGAATACGTCGGTTATAAGTATCCGCAACATATATCGCTTCGTTATCCTTGATAAATACATTTGTTGGTAACCAGAATTCACCTTTTTTTGATCCAGCTTGACCAAAATGCATTAAAAAATCGCCTTTTGGTGAAAACATTTGAATAACACCAAACATGGAATCGACAACATAAATGTTACCATTGTTATCTGTTGCGACCCCTTTAGGCCGTGAATGTTGTCCAGCACTTTTTCCAATTTGCCCAAATGAACTTACAAATTCACCTTGTACATTAAAAGTCTGTATTCGAAAATTCAATGAATCTGATATTAATAATTGGTCTTTTTTATTACGCCATATCATGGTTGGGTAGTTAAATTTACCCTGTCCTTTACCTCGTCCACCAAAAGACATTAAATATTCACCAGATTCTTCAAAAACCTTTACCTGATGATTAGCTGTATCAACAACATATACCCAGCCGGTATCCAGATCGACACTAATACCGGTTGGTTGGGTAATTTTTTCGTCAGTATGAAATTCAACAGCGTCATCATCACCTTTGTTTAATTTATAAATTTTACCCGCAGATGAATCTGAAATAAAAATTGCACCTTGCTTTCCTATAGCAAGACTAACTGGCTGTAACATGGGTTGTTCATCACGTAACTGGATAAGAGAATATTTATTATTCGGCATATCAAAACGATGCACGCCATGAGCACCAGGATCGGCAACATAGATAATATTGTCAAAAGTACCGATAATTCCCATTGGAGTAACAAGATGATTGTTATCTTCACCGGTGAATATTTCAGCAACCCACTTAAAGAAACTTTTATCCATACCAAGTTCTTTAGCATTTGAAAAAGAACCTGCAAACGCAATGCGCGGTTTTTCAGGTTTAGATGGCCAAATTAAATCCGTAACTTCTTTTTTGGAATCAAATTTAATTTCACGCTTTGAACAGCCGGTAATAACAAATATTACTAGTAAAAGCAAAACCAGGTTAATATTCCATTTCATATCAAAATGTCCTTGTTAAATTTAAATGAAGAGCAGTACGATCTCTGATTCGAGAATCTTGTTTATCTTTGTATGCTGAACCAGTTAATCTGACCAACAGTCTCCTATACTGCCAATCAAACCTTATTGCAGCTTCACTATATTTACGTTTTATAGTACCAACATCTACCGTATCATCATAGGTCAAAGACAGGTTTGTTCGTTGAGATGGTTGTATTTTAAGCAAAGCACGATAAGTAATTCTATCTACATCATTATCATCGCCAATAGCCCCTACAATCTCTGAGGTTAAATCTTCCCTTGACACATAAAGACTTGTAGTTCGAAATAAACGAAATTGTAGATACGCGAGTCCGCTTTCATTTTTTGTATTGGTAAGATTACTTAGAGTTGACTCATCAATATTTCCTTGTCGATATTCAAGACCACCTAGAATAAGATCACGTATTATTGGCATATCAA
>JBGMQW010000167.1:0-7871 GCA_048060815.1 Thiohalomonadales bacterium
ATTAACATTACATTAATGATATAGTTCACAAATATAACAATTGCTTAAAATTTGAGCTATATAGGGTCAGACTATATAATTTCTACTAAACTCGATACTAACAGCAGGCTTTATTATTGGGTTTTGTGCCTTCTATTGTGGCGGATACTACATAATCAGTGACATTATGATTTGGTGCCCAGTCACGAATAAATTCTTTTGATTCATCTTTAGGTTCAATTATTACATTCTCAAAACCTGCGGATTTAATCATTTCGTCTAAATCAGAAATTAAAGATGCATTTCCCATACAACCAGTAATTAATGCTGGATCATTGCGCATTTCTTCAGGTAACTCTACTGTTGCTACTACATCCGATATTGCTAAACGACCGCCCAGTTTTAAAATACGAAACGCTTCTTTAAATACTTGTGCTTTGTCAGGTGACAGATTAATAACGCAGTTTGAAATAATAACGTTAGCGGTATTATTCGCAATTGGCAGATGTTCTATTTCACCTAAACGAAACTCAACATTAGCGTATTTTCCTTTTACTGCATTACTACGTGCTTTACTTAACATATCGGGAGTCATGTCTACTCCAATCACGTGTCCGGTGTTACCAACTTCGTGTGCTGCCAGGAAACAATCCAAACCACCACCGGCCCCCAAATCGACAACCACTTCACCTTTTTGTAATGATGCTAGCGCACGTGGATTACCACAGCCTAATCCCATGTCGGCACCACTTGGAACATTTTCTAAATCGGATTCACTGTAATCCAGGCGTGTTGAACACAGGGTATTAATTGTTTCATCGTCAGATACACCACAACAACTGTTTGCGATACCCGTAGATTTTTTTTCATTACTGGCATTGGCAACCTTTGCATAAGCATCGCGTACCTGTTGACGTTGTGTGTCCTGTTCTTGTGCATTTGCATTTGCTGATTTTTTAGGTGGGCAACAATTACTCATGATTTTAGACTCCAGTAAATTAACTAAAAAATGTTTTAAGTTCATCTAATACTGCTGGATCAACCCAACAGTCGATATTTTTACCACGCCGTTCCATTTGAACCAAACCAACACGATTTAGTTCTTTTAAGTGGTGTGACAAAGTCGAAGGTGCAATATCCAGCCCTTCACCTAAATCACCAACACAAAACTTGATGACTTGATCAGGACTGCACTTGGTACCCGGTTCACAACAATTCATTAAGCGATTGAACAAAGCCAATCGGTGCGTATTACTGAGTGCTTTGAATATTCCGGCCTGGTGTTCAATACTTCTATAGTTCGACATATATCGAACTATAGGGGAGTCGAAACCATAAATCAAGTGCCAAACCAGAAAAATGAATTAATTTTTTTTAATTTAGAGCAGAACGCTACTTTTATAAATTAAAATCTTTTGAAACTGTGACAAAAAATTCAACATCATTACCGGGTTTAAGATCTTCGTAAGTTAGTGCCACAGCAATTAATAATATCCCTGTAACATCTTTTTGCATTGTTACACCGACATCATTACCGTTGTTTTGTAACCCGAAAGTGCGGCCATAGTGAATGTCAATTCCAAAATCATCCATAACAAAAAAACTCGCACCTAAATCCAGATAGTCAGCATCATTTTGGCCAACGAAGTAACGTATATAGTTTGTTTGAAAACTAAGACCACCATAAACTTCATAATAGCTATCTGCAAAAGCACTATCGGTGTAAATATATTCCACTGCACCAACATCAAAAGCGAAATCACTATCTTTTTTAAATGGTGCTCGCCAACCGCCATACAGATCAACTTCAGCACCTTTATCTACATTTGAACCAAATACGCCCGCATACCAACCTTTATCTTTAGACTGTGCAGCATGATAAGTAGCTTGAACCGCGAGCTTACCATCTGTTTGAGTTTGGCCACGAAAAACATAATTACTCGTTAATGCAGCAGTTACTGTTCGTTCAACTGCAATTATATTTGCTACAGGAATACCAAATAAAGAAATCAAAAGCGCTAGTTTTTTATACATCAATATCCTGTAAATGTTTGAAAAAAGATAATATTATACATTATCATAGTCGATATAAATGCAGATAATTACAGTTTTCTTTTCAATCGATCAGTATAATTCCGGATCATTATGTACGACTTCAATGCTCTATAAATTTAATCTACAGATTATAAGTACTGGTATCGTTATTATGACAAGATATTTAATTTAGTGGGCTTGTTTAATTTTATTTGAAGCTTTCTGATGCCAGTCATTAATACAATGCGGTGCTAAAACTATTTTATTCCAGAATTGTCGGCTGGTGTGTTCATTTAAATTTACTTCATCACATAATCCAGACCAATTTTGTTTTATAACACTTATTATGCCGCCAATAATATCACTTGCGCGGGTATTCGATACTTGAAAAATACCGGCTATAGATGAAATATTTCTGAGTGAAACTTCATTACCAAAACGACCATTAATTGCCAAAACCTGTTTAGCCTTCTGTTCAAATTGTTGTTGTGGGCATAACCCAAATGCCGGACTTAAATTTAACTGTGTTCCATCCCATATTGCACACAAGTGATTAATACCATCATCAGTATTACCAACTAGAATATTAAAGGCCAAACGTTTAAATATTTCTTCAAGTGCTAATTTCGGTTTAAAAAATTCACGCCGAACAACATCGGCAATGGAAACATAACTGGCATATTGTGCTTCATTTTCTGTTAAGCCTAACAAGCTATAACCACTTAAAATAAAATTTCGTGACATAACAGGAATAACCGTGTTGGTAGTATGTCGATCAAATCGTTGAACCAACAGCACACCTTGTTCTTCGCAGCTTTCAAATTTTACTTGCGCCACATGCAGACCCGCCAGCTCGGCTAAGCGCATGGTTATATATTCCAGTTTAGCGACATCCACACTATCGTCTACAGAGGCAAACTTTACCAGCCATTCCTGATTTTCCCAATTCATTGTTGCCTTGGGTTGTGCACCACCCATACTGGAACCTTGCATTAATACAAAATCCAGTTCCGGTGGCAGCGTTTGATGTCGTTCAATTTTTGTTGCAGCTGATAAAATATTATCAATACTTATTTGTTTAATAGTCCGATCAATGTATTCAGTACTACTGATTTGAAAATCCAGTGCACCACATCGATTACTATCCGATAATAATAAGTAATCCAGTTCATTTAATCGCAATCCAGGATAATGATAATCGATTACATAACGTCCCCAATAATCTGGTGCTGCATCCCGAAAACAGGAATGAATCAGGTTTTGTCCATGAGGAGTGAAACTGCCTTTTTGTAACGGTAATTCAAAAGGTGAAAATGGTATTGCCAAATCCAACTCTCGATAACGTTGACCATAGGTAAATCGATACATATTATTTTGTTTAACAATTTGGCCCGCTACCACCGGCTCACTGCTACCCGGTAACCAAACCCAAACATACAGATTGTCTACACTTTGAATATTAGAAGTTGTCATCAAGTTCCGTTAAAGTAGCCCGGGTTCGTTCTGGTAAAACACAAGCAAAATTGGCTACTGTATTCGATAAATTTAAAAGCTTAGTTGTATTTTCGGCTAACAACGGAATTCCTATAATCGTGCAAGCCTCAAACATAGTGCCAATAGCGACACTGGCATCGCCTTTTTCAAGAGCCATCACGGTATAGCGACTAACCCCTAAACGATGCGCTAAATCACTTTGGCTATAGGCTTGTTCAAGCCGGGCTGCTTTAATCATCGCACCCAGAGTTTTCAATACCAGCTGCGTTTGCTTTGATAAGGTAATTTGATCTTTTGTCATATGTTGATTATATCCAACTTTAATTTGATTAAAGTCGATTATAATCAACAATAGAACGATAAACCAGTTTGAGATGGAAACTAATGCGGCATTGAAGTGATCTGACTAACAGTACAATTAATAATCACTTAAAGGTATTTGAGATATTAATAATTCTTTTTAAAAATACATGATACCCGTATAATTTGAAACAGATTATGCTTACAACTAATCCGTCCTTTTTTGAGGAGAACCTCAAGCTAACCCTTGAACTGTTATAAGATGAGTTTAATTAAAGGTAGCAGTACACGTTCTATTTGGACCAATGTTTATATTACCAAGTTGACCGCAATCACCAGTCCATCCGCCAAAAACACTCCCTGTATTAGCAGTTGCTTTCAGAGATACGCCTGTACCTGGATTATAATACCAAATACAAGTAGTACCACAATTAATACCCGCAGGAGTCGAAGTAACTGTGCCGGTGCCTTTGCCTGCCTTTATAACTGTTAAGCTAAATTGCGAAGATGAAATGAGATCAAAGGTTGCTGTACACGTTCTATTTGGACCAATGTTTATATTACCAAGTTGGCCGCAATCACCAGTCCATCTGACAAAAGTACTCCCAGCATTAGCAGTTGGTGTCAGAGATACACCTGTACCTGGATTATAATACCAAATACAAGTAGCACCACAAATAATACCCGCAGGACTCGAAGTAACTGTACCAGTGCCTTTGCCTGCCTTTATAACTGTTAAGCTAAATTGCGAAGATGGAATGAGATCAAACTTGGCAGTACAATTCCTTGCGGCGATCATTGTAATCGTAGGACCACAACCTGTTCCTGTCCAACCCGCAAAGGTACTTCCTTGTGCCGCTGTTGCTGATAAAGTAACAACCGTGTTCGCGTTATGCGTTTTATTGCAAGTGCCACCACAATTGATACCTGGAGGTGTTGAAGTAACGATACCGGTGCCATTGCCTGCTTTAATAATTTGAAGTGGATAAGTTGTCGCAGCAACAATATCAAAAGTCGCAGTACACGCTTGAGCAGCTGACATTGTGATGACTGTGGTCGGATTGGTATCGTTACAGGCACCACCCCAACTGGCAAACTTGCTGGTCGCATTGGCTGCTGCTGCAGTTAATGTCACCACAGTGTTTACTGCAAAATCTTTTGTACAGGTGCCAGTTGTACAATTAATATCGCTTGGTGTTGATGTTATCCGACCCTGACCCCCACCGAGCATGGTCATACTGAGGTTATGCAGTGTAATACCGGGACTGATATTAAAGTTGGCGATGCAGGTTTTTGCAGCCGACATCGTTACCGTCGTCACAGCTGTCGAATCTGTGCAACTGCCACCCCAACCCGTAAACGTATTATTACTCGCCGGAATGGCAGTTAATGTTACGATAGTGTCGAGCGCATACTGTGCAGTACACGTTGCGGTGCTGCAATTTATTCCCTTTGGGGTTGAGGCCACGCTGCCGGAACCCGTGCCAGCCAGAGTTACCGTGAGTGTTGCATCAGTTGTGTTTAATGCAAACGTTGCGGTGCAATTAATTGCACTGGTCATGGTGACCAAGCCTGTGACAGGACAATCTGTGCCGGTCCAGCCAACAAAATTGCTGCCCTGTGCCGCTGTTTCGATTAATTTGATCAGGCTATCGGCAGCATAACCTTTTACACATTTCGTACCGCAATTTATACCGGCAGGATTCGAGGTGACCACTCCGAAACCAGTTCCGGCTGGTGTAACTGTGAGATCATAAACGGTAAAACCCGGAATTAGATCAAATTTTACTGCACAAGTAATATCATCATTGACGACAACTTCACCAGTACTGCAACCGGGGCCGCCCCGAAAACCTTTAAAACTGCTGCCGATTGTAGCATTTTCCGTTAATGTAACTTTTGTACCGGTGGTAAATGTTTCTAAGCAGTTATTGTCACAGACTTTATTCGATGGAACTATCTTAACAGTACCAGTACCGGTAGCATTACCATCAAAGACCAGTACAAACTTATTAAAACCGGATTTTACTTTAGCAGCTGGAACACCTTTATCACTACCACCACCGCATGCATTTAGGGTGCTTAGTAATACAAACACTATAAAATATTTTTTTAGTAAATAATCCATTATTTCACCTTAAATATTATGGTCTAGGTTTCGTCATAATCCTTTATGAACTTTATTCTACTATCATTTAAAGTCGTATGAAAAGAAAATTATTACAGAATAATGATTAATTAGTAAGCCATTAAATTTTACATAAATAATTATTGATTTTATAGTGTCTGATTTAAAATTAAATGAACTACTCAGCTACAAGCTGGTGGAAAATGGAACACGCAGGGATTTCATATTCAATTTATTTTTAATTTTTCCTCTGAAAATTATACGCTTCAATGTTAAACGACTATTTTAAAGTATTAAAAATAGCATATATACTAATATGTAATCAGGATATAAGAGATTTGTATTTTAAAAAGTCATTTTTTATGAACTTTTTAACTATGAGTACTGAGTATTAAATTAAGGAATTAAAACTATTTTACATTGCGTTTAACTGCAAAATTTAGGATTAGATTATAATAATATAAGTGTAAAAGCAGCAGGAACATCACTATCTCCGTCGCATTGTGCGCTGTTGGTAGTCTAAACTTCGATAAATGTTAAGTGCAATTTACGATAATTAGTTTAAGTTAAACGAAACTAAATATTTGTTACAAGTCACTGTACAGTGATTCTAATCCAGTGGTAGTATTTAGGAAAATATTTTCGACATAACATAATAACGTTGAAAAGCAAGGAAGCAAGCGTTGAAGTTATAAGGATGTAACATTCTGTTCTTTATTAAACTGATAAAATAATCAGTAATTATTCTTTCTGTCTTCAAACTTGTTTATTTTCATTTAAGTCAAACTTAACATTTATGATTAGGTAGCTTATATAACTTTTGGAGCAAATAGTATGACACCGTATACAATACTCAAATATTTCTTTTTAGTTTTTTCTTTTTTATTCTTACTTACTGCCTGTGGAGGCGGTGATGATAATCCTGCGGCACCAACGAATGCAGCGCCAACAGCGACAAATGTTGTTATTACCGGTGCAACAAACGATAGTGCTACAGTAGGTACCGCTTTATCCGGTAGTTACAAGTACAATGATACAGAGGGTGATGAAGAAGACGTCCCTAAGTCTACGTTCCGATGGTTACGTGAAGGCTCTGCCATTGATGGTGCAACCACTAAAGAATATATATTAGTAGACGCAGATGTCGGCAAAGCTATTAAATTTGAAGTCACTCCTGTTGCTAAGGCTGGTACAAAAACTGGTATATCGTATGGTACTGATAAAAGTGTGTCGGTGACTGTTGCAACTGGTGGTAGTAATCCTGCACCAGTAAATCCCGCACCGGTAAACCCTGCACCAGTAAATCCAACACCAGTAAATCCAACACCAGTAAATCCAACACCAGTAAATCCAACACCGGTAAACCCCACACCAGTAAACCCCACACCGGTAAACCCTGCACCAACAAACACAGCCCCAACGGTTAATCCTTATATAACCTTAACAACAACTGGTGCTATAACAGCAAAAATCACAAAGGCAAATGCTGGTGATACCTTGATAGCTAATGATGGATATAAAGATATAGATGGTGATCTTATCGATCCGTCTAAGACTATTTATATATGGATGGATGGAACTACAGTTTTAACAAACGAAAACAATCCGGCACAGCATACAATGGCCGCTACTGACACAAGTATTACAGTTAAAGTCACAGCGCAATCTCTGCCAGCAAATAATGCTAATATAACAACAGCTACGAAAACGTCTGCTCCTCCTGTCGTTTTAGCTGCAATTGTAGCTAACAATGTAGCACCAGTTGCTACAACTGATGCAACCACGGGTGCGACTGGACCTCTTAATTCTGTTCTAGGTACAAAGACAGCAATACCAGGTAATAAATTAAAGGGTATCTATACTGTTACTGATGCAGACACTAATCCAGTAGACACCTTAGGTCCGCATACTTTCCAATGGTATTATCTTGAAAATA
>JBGMQW010000168.1:0-7849 GCA_048060815.1 Thiohalomonadales bacterium
TAGAAGAAGAATTTGAAACTGAAATTCCTGATGAAGAAGCTGAAAAAATAACAACCGTAAAAGAAGCGGTTAACTTCATTAATAGCCACTCTGGTTAAAGTTATTTTTTTACCTATTCTGATTTTGAATATCAGTATATTAGTTTCCAGATATCCAGTCTCTGGCTATTTAGTTTCTAATAAGCACTATCAATATAGGGCCGCAAACACTCGTGTTTGCGGCTTTTTGTGTTGCTATTATTTAAAGTTGAATTCCCATCAAAGTGTAGAGGAGCAATCTTGAGTAAAAGACGTGTTGTTATAACTGGTTTAGGGATGGTTTCACCTGTTGGCCTGGATGTTAAATCCAGTTGGGAAAGTATTCTTGCTGGTAAAAGTGGAATAGCCCAAATTACACATCTTGATACCACTGGTTTTAATACTACTATTGGCGGTTCAATTAAAAATTTTGATGTCTTAAGTGTTTTGACTTCAAAAGAAGCAAGAAGAATGGATACGTTTATTCATTATGGCATTGCTGCAAGTAAAGAAGCCTTAACACATTCCGGACTAGAAATTAATGACAATAATGCACACCGTGTCGGAGTCTCGATTGGCTCCGGTATTGGTGGTTTACCCGGAATAGAGAAAGGCAATAAGGCATATATTGAATCCGGTCCTCGAAAAATTTCACCCTTTTTTGTTCCTTCAAATATTATCAATATGGTTTCAGGAAACGTTTCAATAAAATACGGATTAAAAGGTCCTAATATTGCAATATCAACTGCTTGTGCATCTGCAACTCATAGCATTGGCGATGCAGCACGTTACATAGAATATGGTGATGCCGATGTAATGCTTGCTGGTGGCGCTGAGATGGCAACATCACCAACTGGTCTGGGTGGTTTTAGTGCTGCGCGTGCTTTATCTACCCGCAATGATGATCCTGAAACTGCCAGCCGACCATGGGATATGGATCGTGATGGTTTTGTATTGAGCGATGGTGCCGGCGTTGTCGTAATTGAAGAATTAGAACATGCTAAAAAACGTGGCGCGACTATTTATGCCGAGGTCACAGGATATGGTATGAGTGGTGATGCATATCATATGACTTCTCCGACTAAAGATGGTGATGGTGCAAAACGCTGCATGGAACTAGCGTTGTTTAATGCTAAAAAATCTCCTGATACAGTGAATTACATTAATGCACATGGCACATCGACACCTGCAGGTGATATTGCTGAAGTACACGCAATGAAAAATACTTTTGGTTCTTATGCTCACAAGTTAGCTATTAGTTCTACTAAATCAATGACCGGGCATTTACTCGGTGCGGCCGGAGGAATAGAGGCAATTTTTACTGCTCTGGCAATAAAAGAACAAGTTGCTCCTCCTACAATTAATATTCATAATCAGGATCCGGAATGTGATCTGGATTTTATTTCAGATGGTCCTCGTGAAATTAAAATTGATGTGGCATTATCAAACTCATTTGGTTTTGGAGGAACAAACGGCACAATAATTCTAGAAAAATTTACAGATTAATGCCGTCATGCAGCCAATCAGTTGTGACTACCATTAAAACTAATAAAAATTCAGGCTTTACTAATCAATTAAATACGGTTACCTTTAAATTTTGTCCAGACTTGTTATCACTACACTCAAGCAATAAAAAACGCTACCCATTTCTATTACAAAGCACTTCATTGAAAAATAAAAATTCACGTTTTGATATTTTATTTGCTTTTCCCCAGCAACGTTTAGTTTTAAAAAATAATTTTAAATTATATCTAGACAATAAACTTTATCCTCAAAATAATTTTTTAAATGCTTTAGATGAACTATGGAATGAAAATAAAACTATTAACACACAAAAAAACCATAATATCGACTTACCCTTTACTGGTGGATGGTTTATATATTTAGCTTATGAATTACTTGGCCAAATTGAAGAAAAAGTAAAAACGCATACTTTAACGGATGAAATGAATATTGCTATAGCGACACGAATACCAGCAGCTATGATATGTGACCATAAAAACAATATAACGCATCTTGTGTCAGAAAATATAACTACAGATTATATACCAGAGTTAATTAATGATTTCAAAACCATAAATAAAAAATATGATATAGATGTAAAAATAAACTTATCAGATAAAATTAAAGAAGAACACTCTAAACATTTTATTGAGCGCATTAAAAAAGTTAAAAAATATATTTTTGATGGGGATATCTTTCAATCTAATTTGTCACGAGAATGGTTTATATCAGAAGTAGACAATATTAACTCCGTTTCGGTATATGACAAATTACGCAAAAATAATCCTGCAGCATTTTCAGGGATTGTAAAGTTTGATAACTTAACGATTATAAGCTCTTCTCCAGAACGTCTTATACGAGTTAAAGACGGTTACATTGAAACCAGACCAATAGCCGGAACAACACAACGATCTAAAGATGAAACTAAAGATTCTAATTTAGCCAGTATTTTACTAAATCATCCAAAAGAAAAAGCAGAACATGTCATGTTAGTTGATATGGAACGAAATGATTTAAGTAGAGTATGTAAAATCGGTACAATTGAAGTAAATGAGATGATGACCCTGGAATCATTGACGCATGTACATCATATCGTTTCAAATATCAAAGGCAAATTAAAAAACAATGTCACCCCGGGTAATATTATTAATGCCGTTTTCCCTGGTGGTAGTATAACCGGTTGTCCTAAAGTCAGGTGCATGGAAATCATCCATGAGCTTGAAGACAAGGCTCGAAATTCTTATACAGGATCAATGGGGTATTTGAACAATAATGGTGATATGGATTTAAATATTTTAATTCGAACAATTGAACACTCAAGTTCAGGTATCACTTTTCGTACAGGGGCTGGAATTGTTAATGACTCTGAAATTGACAATGAGCTACAAGAAACCCGAAATAAAGCCAAAGGGTTGCTCGCAGCGTTAACATGAGTAAAACTGAAATCAACAATGCGCCTACGTTAGCTCAATTACAACTTGATCGTGGTTTACACTATGGTGATGGTTTATTTGAAACTATTGCGATTAAATCCGGTATTCCCGAGTTATTAGATGAACACATTGCCAGACTAAAAGAAAGTTGTGAGCGTTTAAAATTTATTAATGTTGATTTTCTAAAAATTAAAAAAACAATCAGACATAATGCAAACAACCTTGGTAAAGGAATTATAAAACTTATTGTTACCCGAGGTAGCGGAGGACGTGGTTATTTAATACCGGATGATATGACCCCAACTTATTTACTATTACAATATCCATGGCCAGATTACAACATAGAAAATTGGGATAAAGGTGTTACTATTAGAAAATGTGATATTGTTCCAGGAAATCAACCTTTACTAGCGGGAATGAAACATTTAAATCGCCTGGAAAATGTATTAGCAAGAATGGAGTTAAAAAACACTATATTTCAGGAAGGTATTTTATGTGATTCAGAGCAAAATGTAATAGAAGCGACCAGTAGCAATGTATTTATTGTTATTAATAATAAAATTATAACACCTAAGCTGGAAAAGTGCGGGGTATCCGGTGTAATGCGTGATCAGGTAATTAAAAAAGCAATAGCAAATAACATGCAAATTGAAATCCAGGATATTCCCTACAAAACATTGTTAGATGCAGATGAAATATTTTTAACCAATAGTGTCATTGGAATATGGCCTGTTGCTAACTTAAATGAGAGAATGTACTCAGAATTTCCGATTACCAGAAAACTAATGATATTATTAAATATTAACTACCATGAATAAACCTAAAGGTAATATTGTTAAAGTTATTTTTTTATTAATCATACTATTTGGTTTCTATATTGTGTGGCAAACCTGGTCCTATAACAACTTTCTTAGTACAGCAATAAATATACCAAGGAAAGGACTAGTATATAATATCAAACCAGGCATGACATTAATTCGAATTATTAATGATTTAAAAAGTAACAATATTATCACTAGTTCTCGATATTTATTGTGGCATGTACGCTTATCTGGAACAGCAGACAAAATACATGTTGGTGAGTTCATGATTCCATATGAAAGTAACCCAAGACAGTTAATATCTATTTTGGTAAGTGATAAAGTTATTTCATATAGTTTAACAATTGTAGAAGGATGGGATTTTGGTCAAGTTATAAATTCAATCAATAATAATAAAATTATTATGCATACAATAAATAATTTAACTAAAACAGAAATAATGTCTAAGTTAGATTTAAATGGAATTCATTATGAGGGGAAATTTCTACCCGATACTTATTTTTTCCCTCGAGGTACCACCGATCTTGAATTTCTAAAACGAGCGTATAACGCCATGACGACATTATTGAATTCAGAATGGAAAAATCGTCAAGTTGGTTTGCCTTTCGTAACACCTTATGAGGCATTAATTCTAGCTTCAATAGTAGAAAAAGAAACAGGTCTGGTTAGTGAACGAAAAAAAATTGCAGGTGTGTTCGTTCGACGTCTACAAACCCGCATGCGATTGCAAAGTGACCCCACTGTTATATACGGTATGGGTGAAACATATAAAGGAAATATTCGTCGATCTGATTTACAGAAAAAAACTGCATATAATACTTATCGACGTTTTGGTTTACCACCAACGCCAATAGCAATGCCGGGGCGTGACGCAATTATTTCAACTTTACATCCGGATGATAGTAATAATTTATACTTTGTAGCTCGTGGTGATGGTAGCCATTTTTTTTCAACCACTTTAAAAGATCATAATAATGCGGTAATAAAATATCAATTAAAAGGCAGGAAAAAAAGTTTTTCTTCTTACAATACAAATAAAGACAAATAAAATGCGCGGTAAATTTATAACAATAGAAGGTGGTGAAGGTGTAGGTAAAACTACCAATATGGAATATATTGAAAACTACCTTAACAATAAAAATATAAACTTAATTGTAACGCGGGAACCAGGAGGTACCGAGTTAGGCGAAACATTACGAGAGATAATGTTAGATCCAACCCAGGATAAAATTTGTGCTGACACAGAATTAATGCTGATGTTCGCTGCACGTGCACAACATCTGTTCCAGAAAATAATACCAGCACTGAAAGATGGTACCTGGGTATTATGTGATAGATTCACTGATGCTACCTATGCTTATCAAGGTGGCGGACGAGGTATTGAATTATCCAGAATTGAAATACTCGAAAATTGGGTACAAGGCCAACTACGCCCTGATTTAACTATTCTGTTTGATATGCCGGTTGAACTGGGTATCGCAAGAGCAGCATCAAGAAGTGATCCTGATAGATTTGAACGAGAAAAATTAGATTTTTTTGAACGAGTACGAACTACCTATCGAGAAAGAGCGCAACAAAATACCCCACAATATAAAATAATTGATGCTGGCAAAAACTTAAATGAAGTTCAAAACCAGATATCTGATATTTTGGATGCGTTATAAATGAAATTAAACAATCACGTTTCTCCCCTTTATCCCTGGCAAAAAGATATTTGGAGTCGATTATGCAACACGAGTATTAATAATAGAATTGCACATGCATTATTATTTACTGGACCCAAAGGTGTCGGAAAGCTGCAATTTGCGAAGACACTTAAAAATTCTTTATTATGTTCGGAAAATACTCCAGGTGAACTCGCATGTGGTGAATGCCGTTTTTGTAAAATGCAACATCACCCGGATTTTCATGAAGTTACATTTGAAGAGGATGAACGAACTGGAAAAATAAGTAACTCGATAAAAATTGATCAAATACGCAAGCTGATTGATTTTTCTTTGTTACACACACATTATGGTTTAGCAAAAATTATAACTATACACCCTGCTGAAACCATGACTAATAATGCTGCTAATGCACTTTTAAAAATCCTGGAAGAACCACCTGATAACACATATTTTGTATTAATTTGTAATGAAATTCATCGATTATCAGCAACAATTAAAAGTCGTTGCCAGCGTATAGAATTTAACATACCAGACATCGAGGATTCGACACAATGGTTACAGTCTCATGATATCAGTGAAGATACCGCAAGCTCATGCTTAATATTTGCTAGTAATGCGCCATTAGCCGCTAAAATTCTTGCTGAAACCAATTATATTGAACAACATTCAAAATTTATAAAAAGCCTGATATCAATAGCAAATAAGTCTGAAGATCCAGTGGTTATTGCCAATTCCTGGTTAAAGATAGAGTCAAGTCTGCCGTTACATGCACTATATAGTTGTTTAAGCGATATTATTTTATTAAAAACTGTGCAAAATAGTTCTGAAATCACCAATAAACTTAATCGGGATATATTACAAAATATAGCCAATAGTGTCGGTTTTACTGGTTTATATGTCATTTTGGATAAGATTATATTAGCGAAACCTCAAATTCAATCGAATGTTGCTATATTAGGCATATATGAAGATATACTTAACTTATGGCAACGATTGACAAATAATGTAATTCCGCAAGTATATAAAGGATAATAAAATGGCAGCAGCTCCTGGTGGTAGACAAGGAATACTATCATTAACAATAAAAGATAAAAGTGCCTTGTATGCCGCGTACATGCCATTTGTGAAACACGGAGGATTATTTATTCCTACCAATAAACAGTATAATCTTGGTGACGAAGTATTCATGTTGTTAACACTAATGGATGAAAAAGAAAAAATCCCGGTTGCCGGTAAAATTATCTGGTTTACACCAAAAGGGGCTCAAGGTAATCGCGCTGCTGGAATTGGAGTTCAATTTAGTGAACAAGATGGCGGGGCGGCACGAACTAAAATTGAAACTTACCTTGCTGGCGCGTTAAAATCCGATCGACAAACTCACACACTTTAACCTAGATATTTTTCACAAAGACGATAGGGCGAAATTTTACGTTTTCTGGTTAAATATCCTCTTTGCCGTGATGAAATCTTCTTTGGTATCAATTTCTGTCCATTTTAAGCCAGTAATATCCAATGCATAAAAAGGGACGTTTGTTTCTATTAAACGTTCGTAAGCACCCTCGTAATATTCTTGATGATTCTGTTCATCCGCCATCATTGTTTCCAGTTCATTAAATAACAATTTTGCTGTTTCACTACTGATTTTTTCAATGCCGATTGATTCGCCCATCGCATCTTTTGGATCGACTGATTTACTGGCTTTAACGACGCGGTTTTCATCTTCAATAATGACCTTAATTTCTTCGGCATCAAGATTGATGTTTTTGTCTATGCATAAGCAGTTCGGGTATTCACATTCGATTAATTTTACAAGAATCTCTTTTTCAAACACCACATCAGCATCAAATTTTATAAAGTCCGATTCTTTAATTAAATCTTTGGCTAACATAAGCGAAAACCCGGTATTAGTGTCTGCATACCGATCATTAGTTATGAAGTGGGCTGTTAAATCAGGAAAGTTTTGGTTCACAAACTCTTTTATTTGCTCTTGTAGATACCCCAGTACAAACACAACCTCATTGATACCACAATCCTGTAGATGTGCTAGCATTCTTTCAAGAATTGTTTTGCCATCGACTTTTAGTAAACTTTTTGGGCAATTGTCCGTTAGCGGTCTAATTCGAGAACCCACACCAGCCGCTAAAATAATTGCTTTCATTTTTAATTTGTACCTTTACTTTTTTATTTTCTCATTGGATTGAGAAGCTGGTCTTTTGCTTTATGCGTTTGATAACCACGTTCAAACAATCGCCAGAAAGCAATTAAAAACTGACTAATAGCCAATACCCATAAAACCAATTCGATTTGATTAAGTACTGCACCAATACTGGTAAAAACAACAAACTCAGCTTCATCAACCCAGAAAATACTTCGGTGTTTAAGCCAAAATAATTTTATTTTTCCTGAAT
>JBGMQW010000169.1:0-4659 GCA_048060815.1 Thiohalomonadales bacterium
CCCAGAAAACCAGTTGGGAGAGTGATAAATAAATATGTCACCTTTATCCCTTGAGTAATCGACGCACGTAATTTGTGACTGAGAACAATCGTTCATTTTCAGCAAATATGCCCTTGCTGTTACTTCCGCGTAAGGCGATTGTACTATTGTTGCAACAGCAGCGATACCGCAGCCTGTTCATCTTCTTGTATAATCGGTTTCATATTTTGAACAACTGCAAATAAGTGTTCAGATTGATTCCACTTTGTGGGGATGGTGGTTTGAAAGTTGGGTGTCGAGTTTTATTTTCCGACTGCCGTAACTAAAAATGAGTTAACGGCGAGTCCTTAACGAGTTTTTTAGTATAGCCAGGTAGGCACTTAAAGCTGCTATGCATGGCGTAGCATCTTCACCCTATGTTGTTATTATTATTAGAGTAAGTTGTACCACTAGCGGTCAACTGCGGAATTTAGGTTAAAGTGACATAAATAAATTAAAACTGGTATTCGTATAGAATACATATTATTCTCAATAGAGATATTATTTAGAAAGTTAATAATATAAGTTATCAAAATTCTGATTTGAAGTTATTTACAGAATTTAATGTTAATAATTCATAAACGAAGATCTTCATTATGGATTTAAATTATCAAGATGAATAGATTCTTAGCCTATTTGATTTCAACCGTGTTGTTATTCTTTAGTTGTACGACTGTGTTTTCATCTACCGATCAACAAAAAGCGCGGCGATTTTCAATCGCGATTAGTGGTGGTGCCAGCAAGGGAGCCTATGAAGCAGGACTGAACTGGGGCTTGTTAAAAATTTTACAGAATTTAAAAAAAATTGATTCCAGTGACATTGGTGATACTCGTATTTTTAACGCAGCCAGTTTTTCCGGTGCTTCCGCAGGTAGTATAAATACACTGCTCTCGGCTCTTACCTGGTGCAGTCTTCCAGAATCTGAAAATGGCTTACCAAACTCAATTGACTCAAATATTTTCAGAGACGTCTGGTTGCTGCCTGATGTTAATCGTCTACTACCTGCCACTGCCGATTCCAAATATTACAGCTCAAACGATGCTTTACTTTCTCGTTATGATTTATTGCAAGCATCTGAGAAATTACGCAAAAGATGGAGCAAACCGAGTTTTCGAACCGGTTGTCGCATACCACTTGGTGTTAGCGTCACCCGCGTAATACCCGATGAATTGAATGTCGATAATATCATGGTACGAAATCAGCGTATGTTTATCCCGTTTGAAGCACGAACCAATAAAGATGGCTCCATGGGCTTTAAATTTGATCCCGGTGATTATCCGGCATTATCAGATCCATCCATGATTCTGCTACCACATTTAATTAATTCACCCTCCGATTCAATTGATGCGCAACGAATTAACGATGCATTACTCGCAAGTTCAGCTTTTCCAGGAGGCTTTGGTCGCATACGCTTACAATATTGTAAATTACTTGTTAATACCTCAACAAAAGAAATAAAATCAGCAACTCCAGTAATAAAAGAAAAAATAGCCTGCCCGGAAGGATATGAACTTACAGAGGCAATATTTGCTGATGGTGGTTTGTTTGATAATTTACCTGTTGGGCTCGCGCGCAAACTTGCAGAACAGCACAAGGATGCCAAAAAAAATGTCCTGCCTGCTACCTATATTTATCTTGACCCGGATCGCACGCGTTATACGATTCCGCCCGCTATTGATACGCGAGCATGTGCCAGTGATAAGCCCCCAAAAGCTTGTCAGACTCTGGAATATAGTTTTTTTTCCGAGCAGGCATTACTTATGGGTGCGTTAGGCACAGCTCGTAAATATGAACTTTATCGTGAGTTAACAAGTAAGAACTGGTCACTAAATCTTGTGCCACTGAGTTATAAACTGGCAGAAAAGATAAAAGTGAAAAAGCCGAATATAAAATGTTTAAAAGAAATTCCTTTTTTTGACTCCAGCATAAATTGTGAAGAATCTGTGCGTCGTGCTGGCGGATTGCTGGAACTGGCATACACCAGTACCACCTTGGTAATAAATAAACCCTACTCTGAAGGAAAGCTTAAAAAACTAAATATTTTGTATAATTGTCGGATTACAAAAAATAGTAACACAAAACAGAGCCAAACTGAATGTGACATCAATGTTATTAAATATCGTAAAATACTGGTAAAAGTATTACTCGATGTTATTGATAAAAAAATACATGTTACAAATGAATTTAAACAAAGAATTCAAAAAACGAAATTTTCAATGCACAATGATCGAATACTGCGAGTCACCGATCGGGGTGCCCCAATTACCGGTACCTTACTGAGTTCCTTTGGTGCATTCCTTGATCTCAAATTTCGCGAATATGATTATTATGTCG
This sequence comes from Thiohalomonadales bacterium, assembly GCA_048060815.1. Taxonomy (GTDB): domain Bacteria; phylum Pseudomonadota; class Gammaproteobacteria; order UBA6429; family Thiohalophilaceae; genus CAYQUC01. The sequence goes on from JBGMQW010000169.1 coordinate 2,354, forward strand.
GAGTTTATGATTCGATTATTGCAACATCAAAAGCCATATGCGGATATAAATTTTTTAAAAAGTCTCAAAAAAAGGAATTTCTTCAATGCCAGTCTTACTTCGCAAAAAGTTTCTATACAATAATTGGAATAAACCAGAGTCTCCAGGGTCGATATTTATTTGCACGACTGGCTAAATGGGAGTTTGAAAATAAAGACATATTTGATTTTACCTACACACCAATGCCTGAAGAAGATCGCGATATGCGTATCATTTTTGATGGCCTGTTAAGTACCCTCGATCCAGATAAACAAACTGATTCAAAAAACAGAGATATGTTTTTTACCGAAAATGAATTTTTTCGTTATTTGAAAAAAGAAAACTTTCAACCAACACCAACAAATACGGGTTCTTCACCCTTGTTGACACATATCCTTGAAGATCAATCTAATTGGACTTATGAAATGACCCGTCGAATAACAACACGCCTGGTATATCTGGAACAACAAGCCCAGGAAATCTATAATGCACGAGAGCCTGATCCCGCAAAGCGTGAAAAAAGTTATTCTCTAATGATGGGTCTTGCTGCACACTCATTACAAACTGCAACTTACCGCTATCCTGATTATACATTTACACCGTCAACCTCACCGGAAAATTGGTTAGCTCGGAACTTTATTCCTTATGAGCTCGCAATTGATCTCGCGAGTAGTGATATTAGCATGTACTGGCAGCCAACCTGGGCTTTAACAAAACAGGACTTGTTTAGTATTCGTTTCGGACTGGGATTTGTCGGTGGTTTAATTGATTCTGTAAAAACAGATGACCGTGAAAACTATGGCATTTTTGGATTTGAATATTCCCGCCAAACAGACTCAATCGCAATATCAAGCTGGGGTATAACACCGGCATTGTATCATAGTTGGAATAAACCAATTTTAAATGATCAAGATACTTTAGGTGGTGATATTCATGTGAGTTTTTACAAAGACAGAATACGCCTAGGATTAGGTGTAAGGGATGTTAATGAGGTTTCTGATACGTGGTTTATCAACATCGGACTGACTGATTTACCAGGAATGATCTACTGGCTAACTCGCTGAAGACAAATACCAGAAAGGGAGAGAGTAGAATGGACAACTGGTTGTTAATAAATACTTTTTCACACATTAGAGAATGCAATTATGTTTAACCAAATATTGAGTTCCACAGTATTGGTTATAACATTGTCAGCAGCCGGAACATTTAGATTAGTAACGGAAGTAAGTGCTGCGGCACTAGAACTTATATCACTGACAACAGTCGAGGGAGCATTTGCAAAGCGTTTTATGGAGTTTGGTGTCACATCAAACGGCTCTTTGATTCGTATTTCACCAGATGATATGAGTTTAGACATCATCAACAATCAAGGAAAAGTTACACGTAGTATGAAACTTGACCTTTCCAAGATAATATTACCAACAGCGGGAGAACCTTTTCGTAATCCAAAATATAAACACTTTACTATTGCCGACGACGGTACGTTATACGCACCAATATCGTGGATGTCTAATCGAGATACTGTGAATAACGGAATTGTAGTTTTTGATAAGGACGGTAAGTATAAGCGAGTATTGGATATGAAAGATTTAGTAGTTGGTGCACTCTCCGTTAGCTCAGATAGAATCTATGTATCAGGGGCTATTTATGGAAAAACTAATGATCACCGTGTACATGAATTAGATATGGACGGAAATGTTGTTAAAAGACATTTACCTTACCCAAGTTCTTACAGTTGGATACAAAAATATCAAGAATCTTTGCAAAGTAAAGTTTCGAAAGGGAAAAATAAAGGGGAGTTTTTACATATTAGCCGAAAGAACAGAGACAGTAATTACGAGATTAGAACACGGCGAAACAAAAACACTACTACTAATTTAAAAAACGCTAGAAATTATGAAGAAAAAGAAACGCATTACAACATTGAAATTCCACCCTCAAAAGAATTAGTAAATAATTTTGGCCTACCTGTTGGCGGAAGCGTAAACATTTATAAAACAGTAACACTTTCAGATAATAAATCCATTGCTCAAGTTCATCGCTCAGAGTACTACGTTGATCCAAAGCAAAAAAAACAGGTAGCTACTACACGTTCATTTATCGATATATTTAATGTAGATGGAAGCCAATCTGAGCGTATTATTTTAAACAACGATTTTGGGATTCTTGTCGGTGCGGATAAGAAAGATATTCTGTACTTTGTTAGTGTAGATAGAGGACCAGGGCATAACGAATTGGGAAAGAATATTTATTTGCGAAAAATGATCTTGAAGCAGTAATGATATATG
>JBGMQW010000169.1:4759-7729 GCA_048060815.1 Thiohalomonadales bacterium
ATTCTAATTATCTAAGGTTCGATGTATGACCTCAACTCAAAAAATATTTAAACATCAAATATGGCATTTATTCTCACTAGTATTTTTAATTCTTGTTGTAAATCTATACGCATCTAGTAGACCCGTAATTCTCGATGGTTTGTTCTGGAGTATAAGTACAAACTCATGGTTTTGGTTGGCTATAGCTACCCCCATTATTCATCAAGTTTATGTTTGGCTGGTGTGGAGATTTGAGCTTTACCTGAGAGTATTTTCAAATAAATTTGGCACAAAACAAGCATTTAACATTTATGCGGCGGGATTTTCATTTCTTTTTATTAGCCGTCTAATTACAATAATTTTTCTTGCAATAAGCAGTAAAAACACACTAAATTTAAACCCAATTATTGCGTATGTTTTTGCAACACTGATTACGCCACTTGTTATTTATCTTTTTTATTCAGTCAAAAAATACTTTACTATTGAAAGAGCATATGGAATTGATCACTTCGATAAAAATTACAATGAACCCTATGTGAAAAAAGGGATATTTAAATATACTGATAACGGGATGTATGTCTTTGGGCTAATGATCCTCTATTTGCCAGGCCTGTTATTTTTATCCGAAGCTGCACTATTGGTTGCGCTATTCAATCATATTTATATTTGGGTGCATTATTACTTTACGGAACGACCAGATATGGTGGTAATTTATGGTGATGCTCCATAAGAATTACTATTTACAGGCGTTTAAAGCATTTACATTTAAATGGTTCGAGAGCCCCCTTTAATCTAACGACTTACACAAAGTCGCCAACACATTAGAAAACAGAACTAATGAAATATTGATTGATAAACAAATAGCCCAACAAGTTTATAAATCTAACCAACGGATGTTAAGTTATTAATTATATTTTAACGTGTCCAATTATTATAAGTTGAGAATTCTTCATATTCATATTCTACCCCTATATTATCTGCTTGATATCTACCTGAGAGGTACACGTTATATTTAGTTCCCGGTTTTAACATAGGTTTCACACTATTTGGTAATTGAGGTAACGAAATTTGACTGATATTACTGTGTATCTGTATATTCCATTGAACGACAGATTCATTGAAAATTTGCGAAATGCTAATGAACTGTGAAGAAAGTGGAACAGGAGCTGAGCTCCATGATATTTTATTTCCTTTCTGATTTGATATAATTAATGGCACATTTGTTATTTTTGGTGTTATATTTATCCCTCTGGTGTTAAATAAATATTTATTAGTACTATACATCCATCTTGTTTCACCATTTTCACCTGCTTGTGCATCAATTTGTACAGTAAGATTTGTAATATTAAGTGGTGTGGAATATGCTTCTATAATATCACTGGATGTTAATGTTTTAGGTAATGAAGCATTACTACTACGATAAAATAACCATATATGATGAATTCGGTTTGGAATATCTGTTGATTTAAAATAACCACCAATAGATACGTCAGAAAAAGTTAAACCAACTGGATAGTTTATGCTCCCAAAAGACAATAATTGAGATGCCTGTGGTTTAGTTTGTTGTGGTTGAAACTTGATTTCGTGAGTTGTGGCACTCCCTGTTTGTTTTGTTGTTACTGTAGTGAATTTTGGTATTCGTACTGCATCAACCAAGACTCGATCACCAGTTGCATTTTTATTTTTTTCAAAAGCCCAAAGTTCAGTAGTAATTGAAGTACCTTCCGCTCTATCATATTCATATGAGATATCATATGCAGTAGCATTGCTATTAACGCCAGCACCATCTGGAAAAGAAGAAATATTACTTATATCAGAAACTTTTGAAAATCTAATGGTACTATCTGACCGACTATTGATAATAGCGCCATTGATATTAATGTAAGAATAGTTGTTATTAGAAGTTCCAGGATTAAAATTAAACTTGTTTATAGAAAAAAACAATTCTTTTCCAGATGAAGAATCTATACTGTATTCACTTTTCCACTCATACCCGGGATTACCAAAGACATGAATATCATGCTTATTTGAATTTAAACCATCAAAACGAACAACACCTTTTTCATCAGTAACCAGACATAAGCCATTGCTGTCAAGTTGTACAGTAACTCCTGCTAAAGGTTGATTCAGTTCACCAGACTCAACTAAAACCTGTATGCTATTGGCAGTTAAATTTTTATCATTAGAAGTGTTTTTTGTGCAGCTTGTTGTTTCAACGCTACTATCATCTGAACATGAGAATAACAAAGACAAACTAATCAATAATACTATTTTATTCATAATGCGATCCTTGCTTATAATTTCTTTTAATTATTTTAACCTGAATTACATTTAGAAAACAGAATATTAAGTATCCTATATGTAAAAAAGGTTGTCGTTTCGAACCAAAGTACTAAAAATATAGTTAAAAGAGGTCCGAGCCTGAACGATCCCCACGTTTTTAAAATCAATATTTTAGTTTTAAAAATTTAGCGAATTTGTTCAAAAGGACAAAGAACGTTGCCAGTATACTCGATTATTCTTAGCAAACAATTTGATACCGCGTGGGAGGAAATCAAATTTTTATCTTAAAGGGCTTCGGTGACAGGCCTTACATTTTACATTAACGGTACAGAAGGTTAAAAGTTATATTATAAAACAGGCGACATGACCCCTGTAAATGCCAATAGATCTTCAATAAGGAGTACATGAGAATTATTTAGTACCGTAAGGGAATAATACTTGATTTATTTATATTAACCTATATATTATTACTGTACTAACTTAATTTCAGTGTAATTTATAATGAATGCTAATATTTTACCCTACGGGAATATTTTATCACCTACGAAACTAGGCCAAGCTGTGCGTACAAAACGTAAAGCAGATGGGCTTACCCAAGCAAAAGCAGCTGCATTGTGTGGAGTGGGTGTTCGATTTATATCTGATCTAGAAAATGGAAAATCGACTATTGAGCTTGGAAAAGCTTTGTCTGTATTAGCTGGTTTAGGG
>JBGMQW010000170.1:0-7725 GCA_048060815.1 Thiohalomonadales bacterium
CTATATCCTTATAAGTTGTTAATTTGATTTTAGAATTAACTAAAATACGCCTAAGTATAATACGTAAATTTGCATTGGAGGTACAGTTATACTGTCAAATATTTTAGAAAAATTAATCATTTTTATAATTATGTAAAAAAGAAAATCGTTTTATGTTTGCTACTTTGTTGAACCTCAGGTCTTACATTCTACATTATTTAATATAACCACGAACACGTGTGCTCTACACGTGAGACAAATTTTTAGAGAATAGTAATCCTGTTATTGTTGGAGAAATTATTGGCGGCCCACCACTAGTCGAATTTAGTCTATTTTGTTTTCTTAAAATTGAAACCTGCATTTGAGCTATTACGCTCTGAATCACGAGTTAAATGATAATTTCCGCCCATATATTTCCAGAATGGTTGTAAACAAATTTCTTTAATTTTTTTCATGGAAACATCGTAACATTTTGCCATATTAGTAGGATCTGATCGACATTGTAGTAACTTCCAAGAAATTCGATAAATTCGATACAGTTATCTATATTTTGAATATTATTAGTGATTTCATTCACTCAAGCTTTGCACAGCGCACATTTATTAGGTGTTCTCAATCCACTTATATTTATGTTGTTAATTACTAAAACATACTTCAATTCTTAATTTTTGCTTAAGATAGAAAAGTTATTATTTAACATTATGAAACCCTTTTCTGTTTATCATCGTCTAGGATATACAGAGACATTTTCTATAAGTTGAAAATTATGATAGCGCAAAATATATCTAGCCGATTTTTATTAATTTCGGCCAACTTTCTCTTTTTTTTATTACTTAGTGCTTGTAGCGGAGGTGGCGGCAATAGTAATAACGTTACAAACGGTGAACTAGCAACATACCAGCGGGCACTCAGCGAATATAAAAATAGTAATTACAGTTCTGCCATGAACTTATTTCAAATTCAACTGAAAGCCTATCCATCTGGTAATTATGCTGATAATGCTCATTATTATGAAGGCCGAAGTCTATACGCAATTGCAGATTATGCGGTGGCTCAGACACAATTTGAAATAGTGATTCAACAATTTTCCAGTAGTTCATTTGCCGATAGTGCGCAATACTGGCTTGCTAAAAGCTTGCACGTTCGTGGTCAGTTTGATATTGCCATTGTTGAATATAAGAAGGTAAACACCAGTGGGATATGGGGCGACAATGCCGCTTTTCAACTCGGCAAAATCGATTATGATAGGGCTTTAATAGCGAGTAATCCTGCACAGGCCTATAAGAATTATAGCGATGCCAGTCAGAAGTTACGTACTATGCTCGATAATTCAATTTATGCTGCGACAAACAGTATTGATGATGCCCAATATTATCTGGGTCGTAGTTATCAGGAGTCCGGTAATTTACTCTTACGCAATAGTAGATTGTCAACGACGGTTCCGGCAATAACCGCTCAACAACAAATTGATTTGGCACAGACCGAATTTAAAAAAATAATCAGTAATAGTAACTATTTTGATGATGCAAATTTTCAGTTGATTCGTATCGTGTTTGAGCAAGGCAAAACAAATAAAATTTTGACTCAAGCTTATTCATTTTTTGAAACTGCTTTAAAAGAATTTGACGCTTTTTTAAATAATGCGTCTTATAGTACTGGTAATCGAATTGATGATGCGCAATTTTTTCTGGCTCGAAGTTATCAAGAGCAAGCTTATCTATTATTGAAGGATGTTACCTTGTCTACCAACGCAACAATTGCAACGGCCTGTTTAACATCAGACAATTGTTTTGTACAGGCACGTAGTGCTTTTGCAGCAGTACCGACCGACAGTATTTATTTTGATGATGGAGAATATTATACTGCAAGAAGTTATCATGAGGCAGGTGACTATAGCACTGCTCGATTGAAATACCAGATACTCATTGATGCTGCAACCAGCGACTGGGCAGATGATGCTCAATACCAAAAAGGTAAAACATTTTATGATAGCGGCAGGTCAAAAAATGATCCAAAGCTGGCATTACCGGAATTTAATCTCGCAATTGTAGAATTTAATCAGCTTCCCCTGTTATTTGCAAAAAGTAATCGAACTGATAGCTCATTATATTTCAAGGGTCGATCTTTGCATCACCAGGGATTATTAGCCCAACTGGATCAGAATTTATTAGATTCTATTCCCACTGTTAGCGCAGCAATATTGGCTCAACGTGTTGATCAGCTTTTTATTGATGCACGCAATGTCTATCAAGAATTAATCGATAGTGATCCAACTAGTAATTGGTCTGACAACGCTATGTATCGGCAGGCAGACAGTTTGTATGATGAGGCGGTTTTTGCATTCAGCATCAAGGATTTAGCAAATGACATACTTGCTCAAAATAATTTAAGTCAGGCGATTGGAAAATGGCGCGATTTATTAGTGCATCCAATTTATAAAGACAATAACAGTGCAGACGATGCACAATATTCACTCGGGCGTAGTTATCAACTGGCTATCGCAATCCCCACGGCAAATCGTCAGACCATCACCACTGGTGTGGATTTTAATAAAATTAGTCCCGACCTTAATACTATTGCTATCCAGGAATATAATAAACTGATTACAAACTTTCAAAATATCGACAGTCGTTGGATTGATAATGCCTATTATAATATGGGTGTCATTAATCATAACAACGCACTTGATACCGCTATCAGCATTATAAATAAAGAAACTGCACTCAATATAGCATTGGGTAATTTCAATAGTCTCGTGACCATGTACGCTAACAGTACTTTACTCGATGATACTGCAAATCAAATTGCACTGGTTTACCATGATGCTAAAACGGGAGTTGAGTATTGTACAGCTGAGACAAACTGGTTTAATTATGTAGAACTAAAATCCGTTGATAAACTCCTGCTAGATAACGCCAAACAACATCTGGTTGACTTAAACGCAGCAACAAAAATAAACCATAGTTGTACTCCTGCCAACCTGACACTGGATATTCTAACGGTACCTGTGCTGTAACAAGTTCGTTAGCGAATTATTTTTAGATATGGCTGCTACAATATACTCAAGACAGATCTATCGAATACTCATTATCATAACGGTAGGCATTCCGCTTTGGTTAATGAGTTATAAACTGTTTGTACTTAACTACCCGTTAGCTGGGTTAGTTCCTGCGGTTAGTTATAAAGTAGATCTGAGTATGCAGGTTGACGGACATGGGGGTGACATTAACCTGATGACGTATTTACCCAAAACTGATTTTCGTCAAAGTATTTCAAATGAAGAAAATTCCAGTGGTATATTTGCTTTGGCATTACAGAGCGATAGCGATAATCGTATCGCTAACTGGCAGGCGCAATCAGTCACTGGTCGGCAAAATGTTCGTTATTCGTATTCGGTTTTGGCCAAACATCTGCGTTATGTTATTCCGGAAAATTTCACTATCCCGAATTCATACCCAAAATATCTATTACAATATCTAAATGCAGAGCCTGGTATTCAAGTTGACGATCCATTAATTCAGCAAACCTTACAGAAACTGTTTCCACAAGGCCGCCCTTTTGTTAAACAGGCGTTATTTACTATCCACCGTTATTTGCAAGATCAATATAAGAATATGAACTTTTCGGGTTTTACCGATGCTATCACGGCTTTAAAACTTGGTGAAGCAAGTTGTAATGGTAAAGGACGATTGTTTCTTGCCTTGGGCAGAAAACTCAACATTCCGGGCAGGTTAGTTGGGGGGCTGATTTTAAATAATGGCAGTAAACGAACTAGTCACCAATGGGTTGAATTTTATGTTAATGGGCATTGGGTACCCTTTGATACCATTAATGATCATGCTGCTGAAATTCCGGCAAATTTTGTTAGTTTATATTATGGCGATTTGGTGTTATTTAAACACACCAGTAATGTTAATTTTAAGTATATTTTTAAAATTCAGAAAAAACTGGTACCACAGTCAGACGTGCAGAGCAGCTTAAGCAAATCGAGTTTAAACATTGTTAATATCTATTCCGTTTTTGAGCGTCTTGGTATTTCACAAAACCTGTTAGTGATTTTGTTAATGATTCCACTGGGTGCAATTGTTGTGGTGATTTTTAGAAATGTTATTGGTCTAGAGACTTTTGGTACTTTTCTACCTGCTTTGATTGCAGCAGCATCGCGCGAAACGGGGTTAATCTGGGGGTTAGTTGGTTTTTCAGTTATTATTCTCGTTTCATCAATGGTACGACGTTTGCTGGATAAAGTACATTTATTACATTCACCCAAAATGGCGATTTTGTTAACCAATGTTGTCATTGTAATGTTATTACTCACAATTTTTGGAGTACAGTTAAATTTATTTGAACTAGCCCACATATCATTGTTTCCAATTGCAATACTTGCGATTACTGCCGAACGTTTTACAATTATGGAAATTGAGCAAGGCTGGAGAAAAGCCTTATTCATTAGTCTGAATACCATTGTGGTTATTGCTGCCGCTTATGCAATTATGGACTCATTATTTCTGCAAAGCATGATTTTGGCATTTCCAGAATTATTATTTTTTGTTATTGCACTTAATTTGTGGCTGGGTAAATGGGTAGGTATGCGCGTTACTGAGTTTTATCGGTTTCGTCGGCTACTATTTAGGCAAACCACATGACATTATTTTCCCGCCATTTTAAAAAAAATAAAACGTCTGTGTTAAATATGAACCAGCGTAATCTTGAATACATTTATCCGAATAATTTACGTCAACATTATTCGCTTGCAGATAACAAATTAAATACCAAAATATTACTAGTCGACAAAAATATACCGATGGCAGAAACTTATCAGGTCTATAGTCATTTTTATCAATTGCGTCAACTCGAAAAAGATTTAGCCTCGTATGAAAAATTTGTTATCAAACCGGCATCCGGTAGTGGTGGTGGTGGTATTTTAGTCATTAATGGACGGCAAAAAAACGGATTTATGAGTATCAGTGGTTCATTTTACAGTTTATCTGACATAAAAAAACACATCGCTGATATTATATTTGGTATTTATGCCTTTGGTTTAAATGATCAAGCTATGGTAGAAGAAAAAATTGAACAGCATGAGGATATTAATATATTAAGCCCGCAAGGTTTAGCGGATATCCGAATCATCGTTCTAAAACATAAACCAATACAAGCCATGATGCGCCTTGCAACAAAACACTCAAACGGAACCGCAAACCTGCATCAAGGTGCAATCGGTGTCGGGATTAATTTACAAACCGGTGTCACATGTGATGCAAGTTTTAAGGGGACAAAAATTAGCAAACATCCGGATAGTTTTATTGATTTAATCGGGCATACTATTATTTATTGGAAAGAAATACTGGAAACAACAGTACGAGTTGCACAAAATGTACCGTTACAATATATCGGGGCTGATGTTGCAATTGCTGATTTTGGTCCATGTTTACTTGAAATAAATGTACGACCTGGAATAGAAATCCAGAATGTAAATGGGCAAGGCATGCGAAATTTATTACAGCAATCCATTTCGATGCCAGATGAATAAAGAATCCCTCAGAATATTACTCAGCGAAAGCTTTATACCAGTCATGTTCGTTGTTGTTGCGATGGCAACTTTGCTATTTTATATTAATTTTAAAGCAGCTACAGATTCCAAACAAGCAGTAACAATTACAATTAAAAACCCGCTAAATGACAATAACAATAACATTGAACAACAGGCATTATTATCCAATATTTCGGATGATCCACAATTGCTTAAGGCTCAGAAAGAAATAGAAAATAACAACTGGGATAAAGCAGAAAAAATATATTTACAATTATTACAAAACCGCAATGACTCTAGAATTTATAATGATCTAGGTGTACTGTATTACTCAAATAATCAATATAAGAAAGCGCATGTGCAATTTGAAAAAGCCGTTAATCAACAACCGGTTTTCATAGCAGCATACATCAACCTTGGATTAACCTTAAGTAAACAAAAAAACTACATTAAAGCTATCGCTGCCTATGATAAGGCAATAGAAAAAATTCCTTATCACTACCAGGCTTATTTAAACAAGGGTGTTGCACAATTACGTGCCGGGTTATATTCCCAGGCAGATAAAACACTACGATATACCAGCACCTTAACCGGTGGCTCTCGTAAAGCAAAAGCACTCTACAACCGTGCGCTTGCACAACGTGCTCAAGGTAAAAATTTTTATGCTGCGGCAAAAAAATCTCTCATTGCGGCAATTCGTATTAAACCAGATTATATTGATGCTCGATTTGTAATGGCCAGTTTGTTAGATAAAACACCAGCGGGTAGAAAGCAGGCATTGGAAATTTATCATAAAATTCTGGAATTAAAAACAAACTATCCACCTGCATGGTTTCGTATCGCAATTTTATATAATGATAGTGGTGATTCCAGCGCAGCAATTAAAGCATATCAAAAAGCACTGCAATTTGACCCGAATTATCATAAAGCGCGTTATAATTTGGGCCTGATTTATCTTAAAAATAAACAATGGGGCAATGCACGGGTTTTATTCAAGCAAGAGTTAATACAACAAGCTGATAATGCCCGTTTGTATTTTCAATTAGGCCGTATTGCTTATGGTGAAAAAAATTATGATTTGGCGCTTCAACATTATAATAAAGCGATTGAACTTAAACAAAGTGATTACCCAAAAGCATTATTAAATAAAGGATTGGTATTCGAAGCTAAAAAAGATCATGAAGCTGCAATTGTAGTTTATAAACATGTGCTTGAAATGGATAAAAATTACGGGCAAGCATGGAATAATCTAGGCCTGGCTTACTATCGTAAAAAAAATTACGTGCAAGCACAACAAGCACTTAACCAGGCTGTTACGCTGAATCCCAATTATGCACTTGCCTGGTATAATCTCGGCCGCAGCTTTTCCAAACAGGGAAAATATGATAAAGCAATTACGGCATATACAAAAGCGATAGAAACACGTCCAAAATATGCCAAGGCACGTCTGAATCTTGCAGTGTTATACGCCAGAAAAAAACAATATCCGCAAGCAATAAAATTATATAATGAAGTTCTTCAGGATGATCCTAGTTATGCGTCGGCATGGATTAATCTTGGTATAACCAGTTATAAGAATAACAATTATAAAGCTTCTACCAGCGCATTACTCAAAGTACTGGAATTTGAACCTGATAATATTAAAGCATATCAATATTTGGCCAAGGTTGAATTAAAACTAAAAAATCCAAATCAAGCAATCAGTTATTTAAAACAAGCGATAGATCGAGATCAAAAAAATGCCATCATCAGACTCGAACTTGCAATTGCATACATAGCAAACGGATCAACTCAATTGGCTATAACAGAACTTAATAAAGCACTGAGACTTCAACCGGATAACGATACTGTTAAACAGTTACTCGAAACATTACAAACATAAATAGCAGGAATATTTTATGACAGTAAATACAAAAGCTAACAACACTTTTTGTATCGTTAAAACCCGTAAATATTTTATTTTACTCGCATTTATTTTACCGCCAACTTCTATTTATGCCGCTGAAGTGAAACAACAACAAAAAAATCTGTTCATGTCTATGGAAACAGGTATTGCTTATGACAGTAATATCTACCGTTCTCCAGATAAAACCTATCTCGATTATGCAAAAAAATGTATTATAGGAACCGATCCAAATTGTTTTAATGGTAATGATATAGTACCCCACATCGATCCGAATCAAGGTCATACTCAAGTTAATCCGACTACCTAT
>JBGMQW010000171.1:0-7711 GCA_048060815.1 Thiohalomonadales bacterium
GGTAACAGATCTGATGTTTATTCTAACCTGTGCCACTACACCATCCCGTAGGGCTACAGGGCATGTTTCACCATCTGTAATCACCCAAACTCGATCATTTGCTTCATATTGATAAGTAACTTCTCCCACTAAATATCTCCTGATTTGTATTTAATGTATTTAAAACAACTCCAGAGAATTTATTTTGTCAAAAATATTGAAATAAATTAAAATATGCATACACACTAAAGCATACACACCGGCTAAAACATCATCAATCATAATACCAAAACCACCACTGACTTTTTCATCCAGTATGTGTATCGGCCAGGGTTTAAAGACATCGAACACTCTAAAAATGAAAAATCCTGCAATAATATAAATCCATCCAGCAGGTACTGCTATCATCGTAACAAAAAAACCTACAAATTCATCCCAAACAATGGCCCCGTGATCATGTACACCTAATGCTTTGCTTGTAACATCACAAACATACACACCTAGAACAAAGGTCAAAACAATCAATATCAAATAATAACTAATTGGTAAGAATTGCATAAAGTAATAAAACGGGATTGCTGCTAATGTTCCAAATGTTCCTGACGCAAATGGTGATAATCCGCTACCAAAACCGAAACTGAGAAGATGGATCGGGTTTAGTAATAATTTTGATGGAACTGCTGCCCGGAAATACTTAATCATAATAATTACTTTCCTTTAAAATGCTCATAGCCATAATCATGATAAATATAAGGCTTGTTTTCGAAATTACACTTTATTCCACTGTCATTAACAATTTTACCAATTTTTGTAATTGGAATATTAAGTTTTATCGAAATATTTTGAATATCGGTATTATATTTTTCGGGTACACAAAAACACAGTTCATAGTCATCACCTGAATCCAGTGCCAACTGAAAGCAATCCTTTTCAAAACTGGCATTTTTTAATTCTCTCGATATCGGTAGCAGATCAACATTAACTACTGCGCCGCAATTACTCGAGTTAATAATATGATTTAAATCAGCTAATAAACCATCTGAGATATCAACACAGGATTGGGAAAATTTTCGTATATGTTCGCCTAATAAAATACGTGGTGTTGGTCGGTTTAATCGAGTTATTAAATAATTTTCGTCTTTCTTATACAGTATTGATGTTTCGTTCAATAATAATAACCCAGCACCTGCATCACCAATATATCCCGATACATAAATATCATCGTTAATTTTAGCGCCACTTCGATACATAATACTATTATTATTTACATAACCCGCAATTTGAATTGTTATACTTAACGGGCCTTGAGTCGTATCACCACCAACAAGATCCAGTTTATACAGCTCTGCTAATTCAAACAAACCAGAGCTAAATTCAGTAAGCCATTCAGAATTGTTATCTGGTAATGTTATTGCTAATGTAAACCAGGCTGGTGTTGCGCCCATTGCAGCAAGATCGCTTAAATTAACCGCCAGTGATTTATAAGCTATGTCACGAGGCTTTGTTGAATCTGGAAAATGAACACCCGAAACTAAAGTATCCATTGATACTACCAGATTCGATTGATCGGATATATCCAGTACAGCAGCGTCATCACCGATTCCTGTTATAATGCTTGCCGAGTTGTATTTATTTCTTTTAAAATAGTGTTGGATTATTTGAAATTCTGATTCCGACATTTTTACAGCTAATCTATAATGATTTTTTCGATCTCGCGTTCACTTCTACTGCACGTTCAACCAAGGCTATTTTATCCAGGACGCCATTAATAAATTTATGTGCGTCTTCCGCACCAAAAGTTTTTGTAAGTTCAATAGCTTCATTTATTACGGCTCTGTAAGGTATATCCGGTCTATAAGCTAATTCATAACTTCCTAATAATAGTATCCCTCGTTCTATTGGATCGATTTCTTTATATGGACGTGATAGATAGGGTGTAATTTTATTTTCCAGCTCAGATGAAATTGACGGAATTTTATAAATGACTTCATCAAAAAATTTTGAATCAACTTTTTTAAAATTGTGTTGTTCATAAAATTGTTTTTTAATATCGTCAATATCCACACCACTCAACTGCCATTGATACAAAGCCTGTACTACATACCGCCGTGCTCGTGATCGTTTGTTACTCATATTTTACTAATCAATTTTACGAAGTACATTTACCATCTCAACTGCAGACATTGCCGCTTCTGCACCTTTGTTGCCAGCTTTGGTACCGGCACGTTCTATTGCTTGTTCTATTGAATCGACAGTTAATACACCAAATGATATTGGTAGGCCCGATTGCATCATAACTTGACTAAGACCTTTAGTGCACTCACCTGCAACATATTCGAAATGAGGTGTTCCACCACGAATTACTGCACCCAATGCAATAATAGTATCGTATTTTTTTGAGTTTGCCATTTTCTGAACAACCAATGGTAATTCGTAGGCACCAGGTACACGGATAATTTCTAAATCATTATCAACTGCTCCATGGCGCAACAAAACATCGATGGCACCATCTAATAAACTTTCTACAACAAAACTATTAAATCGCGCGACCGCTAGCCCAAAACGAATACCCCGAATGGTAAGTTCACCTTCAATTGTCTTTATCTTAGACATGTTAAAATTCCTCTAATTTATTTCTTTAAAAATTAACTTTGTATATATTCATCAATTTCCAGATCGAATCCGGATAAACCATGTAATTTTTTTGGTGCACTCAGAACACGCATATGACGAATTCCTAAATCACGTAATATTTGTGCTCCAATTCCGAATGTTCTTAAATCTTCACTCGATGATTGTGGTACTACTTTACCTGTTTCATCCTGAATAGCGTAATTTTTTATTCGTTTTATCAACTCATCTGTTGATTCAGGCAAACGTAACATGACAAGAACACCCTGCCCTTCATCAGCAATTCTTTTCAATGCATCATTTAATGGCCAACCACAATCGTCGCGTATATTACTGAACAAATCACATAAACTATTTTGAATATGGACTCGGACTAAAGGTGCACTCCTGGAAATATCACCATAAACAATAGCGAAGTGTAAGCCTTCGTCGAGTAAATTTTTGTAAGCGTGTAATGTAAAATCACCATATTTTGTCGATAATTTTGATGTTGTTACGCATTCAATAGTTTTCTCATGTTGCATTCTATAATGAATTAAATCTGCAACCGTACCTATTTTAAGATTATGTATTTTTGCGAATTTCTCTAAATCAGGACGTCGAGCCATCGAGCCATCTTCATTCAGGATTTCAACAATAACTGCCGCTGGCTCATGCCCTGCAAGTTTTGCCAGGTCACAACCGGCTTCGGTATGCCCTGCTCGAGTTAACACTCCTCCTGGTTTAGCCATTAGCGGAAAAATATGTCCAGGTTGTACAATATCTTGTGGTTTTGCATCGGCTGCAACAGCCATTTGAACGGTCACTGCACGATCACCTGCTGATATGCCCGTTGTTACACCACGTGCAGCTTCTATCGACATGGTAAAATTTGTACCATGTTGAGCATTATTCTGAGAAACCATTAAGGGTAGATTTAATAACTCACAGCGATCTTGCGTCAAGGTTAAACAAATTAATCCTCGCCCATTGGTCGCCATGAAATTAATATCATCAGCTTTAACAATACTTGCAGAAATAATAAGATCACCTTCATTTTCACGATCTTCATCATCCATTAAGATAACCATCTTACCTTGTTTGATATCTTCAATAATTTCTTCAATGGAGTTTAACTGCATGTTGTTCGCCCTACTTCTTTTAAAATAATTATTTAATAAAACCGGAAGCTGCTAGAAATGCTTCATTTATTTTTGTTCCCTTTACTGATGCAGCATCACCTAACATCAACCTTTCAAGATAACGTGCAATAACATCAACTTCTAAATTTACCAGAGATCCTTTCTGATAACTATCCATATTGGTTTCTTGTAAAGTAAAAGGCACTATATTTAAGCTAAAAGCTGAACCATCAATACTATTTACTGTTAAGCTAATACCATTGACACATATCGAACCTTTGGTTGCAATGTATTTTGCTAACTCCGCAGGCGCCTCAATTATAAACCGTTCAGAAACACCATCTGAATATCGTTCGATAACTTTTCCAACACCATCAACATGACCACTGACAAGATGTCCACCAAGCCGTGTCATTGGTGTTAATGCTTTTTCTAAATTAACTTTATTACCGATGTCTAAATCTGTAAAGGTCGTACATGCTAATGTTTCGTTTGAAACATCTGCTGTAAAAGAATTTTCAGTTAACTTTACAACCGTTAAACATACTCCATTCACCGCTATGCTATCGCCTAACCGAACGTCACTTAAGTCCAGTTTATTCGTTGCTACTTGCAAGCGAATATCTTCACCTTGTTTATTTACGGTTTGAATCTTACCTATTGCTTGTATAATTCCAGTAAACATAGTTTTTAATTCTTAATCTATATTATCTGAGTGAGATAATGTTGCCCGAATTCGCCAATCAACACCAATTGCACGATGCTCAATAATATTTAGTGATATTTTTTGTTTCATTGATTCTATATTGGATAAACCAAACAAACCTTTACCCTTATTGCCTAACAATATCGGTGCCATATAAATTACCAGCTCATCGATTAAACCAGCTTGAAGCAATGCACCACTTAATGTTGCACCTGCTTCTAACAGAACCTCATTTATTTCCAGAGTTCCCAAGTAATCAACTACAGCTACCAAATCAAGGTTACTGCCTTTTCGTGGAATTTGAATTACTTCTATACCTTGATTAGCAAAACGTAGTACGTCAGCTTTATCTTCTCGACAAGTTAATATGATTGTTTTACCTTGTTGAGCCAGTATTTTTGCATCGAGTGGTGTACTTAAATGAGTATCCATTATAACCCGTAATGGTTGCTTCTCTAAACCATCAATCCTGACTGTCATTGAAGGATCATCAGCTAAAATTGTACCAACTCCTGTTAACATACAATCTGAACGTGCTCGTAATTTCTGAACGTCATGTCTGGCATCTTCTGATGTTATCCATTTACTTTCACCTGAAGCCAATGCAGTTCTACCATCAAGACTCATTGCCATTTTATTTCGAATAAACGGTCTTCCGGTTCGCATACGTTTGATATATCCCGGATTTAACTGTTCTGCCTGAGCCTGTAAGACACCAACTTCAACTTCGATATTATTGTCTCTTAATTCCTGCATCCCTTTTCCGGAAACAAGAGGGTTTGGATCCAACATAGCAATTACTACTTTTCGTACGCCTGCTTTTACTAACGCTGTACTGCAAGGACCAGTCTTACCCTGAAAACTACACGGCTCTAACGACACATAAATGGTTGCATCTTTTACATTAGAAGTTTTTGAATTAGCTGCATCATTTAGTGCATTTATTTCAGCATGTTCTTTACCTGCTTCAATATGCCAGCCTTCTCCAATAATTTTATGATCTTTTACAATCACACAACCAACACGAGGATTTGGGTGAGTAGTGTAAGCTCCTCGCTCAGCAAGTCTAATCGCATGAGACATAAACTCGCGATCATTTACATATTGATTTTTTGATGCCAACAATTCCACGCGGTTACGCATCTTTTTCATCCTCTGATGGTAACAATGAATATTGTCGTTTTTTTACTTCGCCACTCGGAACACGTTTCAATTTTTCAATTTCATCTTCAAATGCACTAACATCCTGAAAACTACGATAGACAGATGCAAATCGAACATAAGCTACCTGATCTAAATCTCGAAGTTCATTCATTACCCACTCACCTATTGTTGCGGCTGAAATCTCCCTATCACCAATATTTCTTGCTCGTTTCATTATTTTACTTATAGAAATTTCAATATCTTCTGTTTCAACGGGTCTTTTTTCTAAGGCACGTAATATTCCTGTACGCAGCTTGTCTTCACTAAACGGAACTCGATTACCATCACGTTTAATAATTCGAGGTAATACTAATTGTGCGGTTTCAAACGTTGTAAAACGTTCATAACATGCCAGACATTCTCGACGTCGACGTACAGCCGTGCCCTCATTCGCTAGCCGAGAATCGTTAACCTTGGTATCGTCATGTCCACAAAATGGGCAGTGCATTTTATATCAACCTTAATTCATCGAAAATTTATTCAAAGTCTTAACCCGCTGTGAAAATAGAGGTTCACTAAGCTTATTAAGTGATTAATCAGTTTAATTTATTTCTCAGCGTGCCTCTGCGTCCTCGGCGGTTCAAAATAATTAATGCTCATATACTGGAAAACGACTGCAAATATCAATAGCTTTTTGTTTCACTATTCCAATCATTTCCTGGTTTGAAACATCATCCAGAATATCACACATCCAGCTTGCTAATTCTTTTGATTCAGCTTCTTTAAACCCACGTGTTGTAATTGCGGGAGTACCAACACGAATACCACTGGTAACAAATGGCGATTGCGGATCCTTGGGTACTGCATTCATATTAACTGTAATATTCCCAGCACCTAAAGCCGCATCTGCAGCCTTACCCGTTATGCCTTTATTGATAAAATTCACCAAAAACAAATGATTATCTGTACCACCAGAAACAATATCATAACCCCGTTCGATAAAAACTTTACTCATCGCTTGCGCATTTAAGACAACTTGATGCTGGTAAGCTTTAAATTCAGGTTCTAAGGCTTCTTTAAATGCCACTGCCTTAGCTGCAATCACATGCATTAACGGGCCACCTTGCGTACCAGGAAAAACCAGTGAATTAAATTTCTTTTCTAACGTCGGATTCGATTTGGCTAGAATAATCCCGCCACGAGGACCACGTAAGGTTTTATGGGTAGTGGACGTTGTTACATCGGCGATTTGCACTGGTGACGGATATTCACCAACTGCAACTAATCCGGCTACATGCGCCATATCAACCATTAAATAAGCCCCGACTTTATCAGCAATATCTCGAAAACGTTGCCAATCCATTATCCGGGAATAAGCAGAAAATCCCGCCACAATCATTTTAGGTTTATGTTCTAAAGCTAATTTTTCAACTTGTGCATAATCAACTTCACCAGTTTTATCATCCAAACCATATTGAATGGCATTAAACAATTTTCCTGAGAAATTCACTTTTGATCCATGTGTTAAATGACCACCATCAGCCAAACTCATACCCAAAATAGTATCACCGGCATTTAATAACGCGAAATAGACTGCAGCATTGGCCTGCGAACCTGAATGCGGTTGAACATTAGCATAATCAGCATTAAACAATTTCTTTACACGATCGATTGCCAATTGCTCAGCAACATCAACATTCTCACAGCCTCCGTAATAACGTTTACCGGGATAACCTTCAGCATATTTGTTGGTTAAAACAGAACCTTGAGCTTCCATAACACGAGGGCTGGCGTAATTCTCTGATGCAATTAACTCAATATGCTGTTCCTGGCGTAGAATCTCATTATTGATAGCACCCAGTAGCTCATCATCGTAACCGGCAATACTTAATTCTTTCTTGAACATAAAAAACTTAACCTCATGTTAATTATACTTTAAAAACAAATAGATAGATGTATATGTGTCATTAGATTATTACTATTTAAAAAGCAAACAAGCCATTTTATAGCACAGTATTCAAGCCTGTTTCAAATTGATTTTGTATCGATTAATCCAGATTTTAGGGTCTAAATAATAACTGAATGACGTATGAAAATACACGAAAATTGAACAACTTAGAGGAGTATTTGT
>JBGMQW010000172.1:0-7663 GCA_048060815.1 Thiohalomonadales bacterium
TTTACATAATACAGATAATCTACCGGATTACGAAGAGACAGAAATAAGCGAAATTCATCATGAATCAAACTTTGATTCAACTAGTGAAAATACCAATATTATCGAAAAATCGGAGCCTGAAAAAGATAGCGATAATATTAATGATTTGATATTTGAACAAAAGCGCATATCTGTTTTAAAAGAGGGGCAAATTGAATTTGAAAATAATCTGGAAATTTATAAAAACAACTTGGCGATAGAAAATGATACCGTTATTTCTTTGGCCATGAATGATGGAATCTATAATGATAACCTTGAACCAGACATTGACATAAAACATAACATAAAAATTAAAGATGATGTTCTTGAGTCATTCAATAAAGAAGACCTGGCATTTGCGAATGATGATATTGAAGCAAACATTAAAGACGATATAATAATTACGGATGATGATGTTGAATCATACATTAAAGAAGCTGTGGTAATGGAAGAAGACATAGTTGTATCTGAATCCGATAACAGTAATTCCACTGAAAATATAAATCACGAATTTGTAATTGAATATTATAATGATGACGATGTAGTAAATTTAGTAGAAGACATTGCTATGCTTGAAAGCACTAGTGTAATGGCCAGCTCAAAAAATATTAATCAGCAGGAAACAAGTAATAATTCATTTACCACAAATCCTTGTGCAACAGAATCGGCTCGATATATTGCCAAGTGTAGAAGAATTAATCGAAAAAAATAAAACACCTATATTCCTTATTACATTGAAATTTGTTACAAAAAGTCAAAAGATTTTACCGCCAAGAACGCCAAGGAAAATCAAAAGCTTTTGCGCTCTTTGCGGCTAATAATTTTGAATTTATTTTTAATAATTCGCTGAATAGTTACAATTAAATTTTAAAAAGAGCAGATTTAGTGTCTCATTTAAATTGTTACCTGCACAATACAAGTAAGGCTTGTTAAGTTACACATTACATTATACGGAAAAAATAAAGTTTAAAATAATTTCTCTAAGTATTACTTAACAACTATTTAACATTAAATTAGCAAGTGCTTTCAAACGTTGAATGTTGTTGAATCTCAATATATAAAATAATATTATCAACTCCATAAGAAAGCATAAATATTTAAATGGAGTTAATATGCACACACGTCCAAACATTAAATTCAAAAACACTTATCCAAATTTGAGTATTATAACCTTTGTGTTATTTTGCAGCATGTTATTAGCTTCATGTGGTAGTGGTAGTGGTAGTGGTAGTGGTAGTGGTAGTGGTAGTAATTTACCTTCTAAGGATAATGGATATCACTTTTAAGGAACAATTAACACATCTTGCTATTGCACTATTTATACTGAGTGCGCTAAATTTATCGGCATGTGCGACTAATCCCGTTACTGGTAATTCTGATTTTATGATTTTATCCGAACAGGATGAAAAAGAAATGGGTGCAACCGAACATCCTAATATTCTGAACCAATATGGTGTTTACTCTCAACAAAAATTACAGCGTTATGTTAATCGGATAGGCCAAAAGCTTGCCGCCAATAGTCATCGTAGTCGTCTGGATTACACCTTTACGGTACTCGATAGCCCGATGGTTAATGCTTTTGCGTTACCCGGTGGTTATATTTATATCACCCGCGGTATGATGGCCTACTTAAATTCCGAAGCACAATTAGCAGCCGTATTGGGACATGAAATCGGGCATATCACAGCACGTCATGGCGTACGCCAATATAGTGCTGCAAGAGCAACAAGTATTGGTAGTATCATCGGTAGTCTGTTTTTACCCGGCGGATTTTCCTCCGTAGCACAATCTTTAGTTGATGTTTTGGGTTCGGCAATAATCCAAGGTTACGGTCGTGATTATGAATTACAATCCGATGGTCTTAGTGCTGAATATTTAGCGGCCAGTGGCTATAACCCGGAATCCATGATAGAAGTAATAGTGATTCTAAAAGCCCAGGAAGAATATGAAAAACAATTAGCAAAAGAACAAAATCGAAAACCCAATGTCTATCATGGTGTATTCGCATCACATCCAGAGAATGATGAGCGATTACAAGCGGTGGTTCTGAAAACCAAAACCATGGAAAAATACCAACAAACCATAACGACAAGTTCATTCGACAAGCACAAAATTGATCCCTATTTATTACAAATTAATGGTTTGGTTTATGGTGATGGTGAAGATAAAGGTCGAATTTACAATAATCGCTTCTTTCAGGCGTCACTCGGGGTTAGTCTGGCTTTACCTGAAGGCTGGAATATTAAACGCACTAATAAGCAATTGTTGATGCTATCTCCAAAACAGGATGCCCTGTTAGCGGTATGGGTGGTAAATCCTTCAGATAATAAAACATTACAACAACAGTTAAGCGAACTATTCGAACTTAAGGAAAAAATATTAAAGACAAACATCATGCAAACTGAAAATGGCAAAACCATTTTAACGACGCGAGCAAAATCAGAATCCCCTTTTGGTGTTGATGAAAATTTATTAGCTTTGGTTGAACTTAACAAAAAACGCTTCGTTTTTATGGGAGCAGTTGATGATGATGATGCACGTAATTTATACCAGGCTATATTTACTGACACTATGAAATCATTACGAAAAATCCTGCCAGAAGAGCAGCAATATGCTAAACCATTGCGTATCAAAATTGTAAATAACAATAAAAAGCAAAATATTTCAAGTCTCGCGAAAATCCTGCCGTTAGCGGATCACAAAGAAGAACAACTCCGAATGTTGAATGGTGTTTATCCAAAAGGTAATTTAAATTCTTTGTATGAAATTAAACTTATTCAATAAATGCATAATAACTATTTTCTCATTCAGTTTATATTCAGACTGAAATACTATACTGCGCACATAAGTCAATTAAAGGAGTGCATTATGTTATTCCACTTTATAAAAAAATCAAAAATATATGCTATTGGTTTTTTATCTCTGATTATTTTTAGTACTCTGATCAGCTATGCAGCTATCCTTCCAGTTGCTATAATAAAATTCTATTCTGAAGGAAAACTCATTACACAATGGAATGCTATCGATAAGGGCAGAGTCGATGGTAATTGTTATATCTTTCATATCTCCAAGGGAGCAACCAGACCCGAAGTCAGAGTGTGTGGTAGCTACTCAGTTGAGCAACTACGGTGAATAGATTTTTTATCGATCGTTTGACCTTATTGTGATCCAGAGCAACACGATAAATTATAAAAAACTTGTTAATTTGTGCTAATATAAATGACATTTTTGTGCAACTGTCATTAAAATTCAGGAGATACGTATTGTGGTTACCTATTTATATTGGACAGTCGTACTAGCAATCATTGTTGCGTCATTATATTTTATCGGATTTAAAAGTGATAAGTGGAAATATGCGTTTATTGCTGCCGCCCTGGTGTTTGTAGTTGGCTGGACCGCATATTACTTTCGCTATCAACAAATATTTGTTAAAAAATATGGTGGAGTCATGTCTCTAACCGTACCTGAAGGCCAGCGCCATATTGGGGCAACCTGGAAAGATGAAAATTTATGGATTGAGAATTATGAACCTAAAACAAATACATGTCACTTCACTGAATACTCAAAAGGAAATATGTTACAAGGGAAAGTAAATATTAAAAATTGTAATCCGTTAATGCCACAAAACTAAATATTTAAAGATAAGTAATCTTTTATATTTACTTCATCTATTTGTTCCGGATTTAAATATTTTTGTGCATATTCCAGATAGACACCACTTGTTAAAAATAAATCGAACAAATCAGCATCTATATGTTTATCATTGCGCATAAAACTTAATATACGAATTGATTCATTTAAACTTTTTGCTTTTTTATAGGGTCGATCTGATGCCGTTAAGGCTTCAAAAATATCTGCAATTACCATCATGCGTGAAGTGAGTGGTTGCTCACTCATTTTCAAACGTTTCGGATAACCTTTACCGTCCATGGTTTCGTGGTGACTACCGGCAATTAACGGCACGTTACGCAGGTACTTTGGGAATGGCAGATTGTTTAACATGATGATTGTTTGTATCATGTGTGCGTTGATCATATAACGATCCTCTTCAGTTAATGTACCACGCTTAATTGAAAGATTATACAATTCACCTCGATTGTATTTATATTCCGGTGTGTTTACCTTAAAACCCCATTGATTATCTTGTGGTAACTTATCAACCTGCTGACGGGTTATAATATGTTCAACTTTATTTGCGAGGATATTTTCTTTAACAGGTAATATAGTAGTTTTGCTTTCTTTTCTACCTAATTCTTCCCAAGACACACCTAGCTTATCGTCCAGCGTTCGCATCCATGTTTTTTCAGAAATAGTCTGCAGTCGCTTTATTTTTTCATCATCCATAAACTCGCCACCAATATTACATTCTGCAACAAAAGCAAAGTCATTGTCGATAGCGAGGTTAAGTTGGCCGAGTTGTGTTAATAAGATTTCTTTATTTCCACCTTCTGCAATTTTCCGCCAGCAGTCAATTTCTGCATCACGTTTTAATACTTCAAAGCGCATTCTTACTTCGTGGATGCGATCATAAATTGTTTCTAATTTTGTGGCTTTGTCCACCACATATTCAGGTATAATTACTTTTCCACAATCGTGTAACCAACTTGCAATACTGAGTTCTTGCCATTGCTTATCATCGAGAGTAAATTCACTGAATTTACTTTTTTCACTCTCACAAGCTGCTTTTGCGAGCATTAATGTAATTTCTGGTACACGTTGACAATGTCCACCCGTATAAGGTGATTTAGTATCAATTGCACCTGCAATTAATTTGATAAACGAATTTAGTAATTCTTCCTGCATATTAAATAGCTGTCTGCTTTCCAACGTTACTGCAGCAAAACCCGATAATGCTTCTATAAATTCGATGTTACTTACTTGATTCACTGCATTACCTTGTTGGTATATAAGGCACAATAAACCAATAAGTTCATTGTTACGATTTTGCAGTGGTAATATAATGCAGGTCAGCGTTTCCTGTACCAATAAATCTAATAAAGGAATTAATTTGTTTTGGCTGTTTTTGTTTAATTCGATAACAAAACTTTTCTTCGTTTCATTCGCAGGAAATAACTCTGTTGCTTGCTCAAGCGTAAGCTGCGGTAGTTTATCAGTTGCTTTAAATTTATGCTGCTTATCACATAAAAAATCTGCTTTAAATAAATCATCCTTTTCATCCAGTAAATAAACTAACACTGCATCAGCCTGACTGATTAACATTGTTTCTGTAGTGATACTCTTTAATAATGCATCGAGATCCTGCTCACCGGCTAATGAATTTATCAAACTTATAAATTTATTAATGGTTGCTTTCATTAGCGCCATCGCAGATCCCAGTTTATCGACCTCTTTAATAAATGAAACCTGACCTGTGGTTTCAGTAAAGTCAAAACGCGAAATTGCTTCGGCCTGCTTTGCAAGAGAATTCATTGGCTTCGAAATTTTCTTTGCAGTAAACCATATTACTGGTATAAAGATGAGCAATACCACTAAAGCTGTATTAATCAGTTGCCATCGAATAGCTACTGCATCAACCAATAATTCGTCTACCGGTGAAACAATTAACGCATATAAATCAACACCACCTGGTTTAGCAATAATACGTGTACTACCAATCCACTGTTGTCCATTGTATTCAAAATCCAGATTTTGCTCTTTTACTTCAATATTATTACTTAAATAATTTAACACCCCACTGCCAAGTTGCTTTAAATTAGCCAGTTGTAGTTCTTCCTTATCAGCAGATATAGTATTTTTAATAAATACTTTTTGCTGATCCTTATAAGCAAAAGTTTGTCCTTTGGCATTAATTAACACCACTTCAGAATTTGGTGTAATAAAGTGCCTGGCAATAGTATTACTTAAATTTTCAAGTGTGACCGCAAACGCCACGACTACACCGGGCTGTGTTGTTTTTGTCATTGCCGATAAACCAACGATATCGGTATCATAATATACATAGGGTTTTGTTGCGGACGGCTGTTCAGTTGCTTGTTGATACCAGGGTCGGGTGTGTGGATCAAATTGAGCCCCGTCAGCTGCGTTTCGCGAAAGTTCGTTTAAATTATTATCGTAAAAAATAGAATACAGCTTGCCTGGTTTAATCTCGGGCTCGGAACTGGAATCCGACAATGATCTTTGAAAATACAATGCCATAAAATTTGCACCAGTCGGAACGACATAATTTTGTTTCACATAATTACTATTAGCTAGCGTAAAACCCAGATAATCTCCATTTTGATAGGCAATACCGACTACAAAGACCGAAGGATT
This sequence comes from Thiohalomonadales bacterium, assembly GCA_048060815.1. Lineage (GTDB taxonomy): Bacteria > Pseudomonadota > Gammaproteobacteria > UBA6429 > Thiohalophilaceae > CAYQUC01. The sequence goes on from JBGMQW010000172.1 coordinate 6,292, forward strand.
AGACTCAAGCACCGCCTGGAATTCAGGTAGATACGCTATCCGTTCTTTAAATGTTTTGGCTTTAATAACGGGTGATAAACGAAACTGCCGAAGTCCTCCTGCCATTGGGCCGTAGGTAGCTTTGAAATCAAAAATAAATTCTTGTGTAATTCGTTCATAGATATCCACGGCATTACTTAACATGATATCAGATGTTTTATGATAACTATGCCAGCTTAAAATAAGCCCAAGTAATGCCATGATAGCGATAAATAATGTGCTAATTGCGATTTGAAGCGGGTAATTTTTATGTACTTGTGGAGTCAATTTGCTTCTAAACCTCCTTATTATATTTGTAAAATTTTACTTTACTAAAATTTTGCAAATTTATCGTTATGTTATTGACATAAACATGATCACACTCGTTCAGTTTACTTAAAATTAGGAAAATTAAAATTAATTATTAAATTTTAAAATTTATGGAACCATTTTAAATCCATAAGCGTGTATAGTGATGTATTCAACAAAGTAAGTGTGTAAACACTGTTGATTAGCATTTAACATAATGAATGTTAATTTGAAATTTTAATTATTCCCAAGGAGAGAACATATGAACACCAGAAAATTTTTGTTAACTGGTATTACACTAAGTGTACTGGTTGGCTTAACTGCCTGTGGCGGTGCTTCGGATAGCACCACAGTCCCAACAAAGGGTACTACCACCACAACAACAGGACCGATTACCGCTTTTGGTAGATCAACTGGTAATACGATTGTAAATGGTATCGAATTTAATACCGCTAATGCCAATATAGTAGTTGAAGGCAAAGCTAACGCCACTAAAGCAGATTTAAAAGTTGGCATGATGGTTACTATCAAAGCGAGTAACACTACTGCATCTAGCATTAGTTCTAAAGATGAAGTGGAAGGTGTTGTAACTGATCCTATTCCTGGTGGAGCAATAACTGGTGATTTAACGGTTATGGGACAAACAGTAACAATTGATGATAAAACCATTTTCGAAAGTTATGTAGATACCATTACCGATGCTGGAATGATTACTCAAGGTAATGTAATTGAAGTAAGTGGTTACTCTACAGGTACCGGTACAATCACTGCTACACGACTCGAAGTAAAAGCATTAGCATGGGATGCTTCTATGGAATTAGAAGTAAGCGGTACTGTAGCAAAGAACGATGCTGCTGCAAAAACATTTGAAATTGGTAACTTGGTGGTTTTATATACAAATGCTATGTTAAAAGATATACCGAATGATACAATAGCAGACGGTATGCATGTTGAAGTAAAAAGCACTGAAGGTTTAAATGCCGATAACCAATTAGTTGCTAGCAAGGTTGAGCTAGAAAGCAACGATAGTGCTACTGAAGGTGAT
>JBGMQW010000173.1:0-7652 GCA_048060815.1 Thiohalomonadales bacterium
CGTCCCAAAATCCGATTGCTGCGACTAATAACCCGCCAAATACAATGCCGAGAATTAACGGGTTTTGTGTTTCGTTTTCAGAGCTCCAGATAAAGATTATTGAAATTATAAATATTATTACAATCGAAATTCCACCACCGCGTGGTGTACTAATATTATGTGAACTTCTTTTGCCCGGGTGATCGAGTAATCCAGTTTTAGTCGCGTATTTAAGTGCTAACAAAGTCATAAAATACGATGCGATAAATGAAAAAAATAACAATACTATAAAAACCATTAAACAGGCTTGTTTGTTCTATTTATCATCGCAGGTTTGTTTGTTCTATTTATCATGGATGGTAGTGCATCTTTGAATGTCATATTTGATTTAAAACCAAGTTTATGACGAATTTTATCTGAGCTATAACAGTCATTACCCAATAATTTTTGGTATCGATTAGTATCAAATGGGAAGTTTATAAAACTGCCTAACATATCACCTAATTTTGCAAAACCGAGAAAAATAAATTTTGGCACTGACCATCCTGGAATTCTTTTGCCATACGCTAAACAGATATCATTATAAATGTCTCGTGTTGAATAAGATTTCCCATCAGTGACAATAAATACCTCACCTTGCGCATCTTCTTTTTCTGATGCAAGAATAATTGCTTTAACTAAATCATCGACATGAATCATTGTTCTAACATTAAGGGTATCCGGTAACGGTGGAAACCACCCTTGCCCAACACCTTTTAACATCAATTTTAAATTACCTTTAAGCCCGGGGCCATATACCAGGGCAGGTCTGATAATTGATATTTGCATTTCAGACGATTTATTAATTTCAAGCAAACCAAGCTCGGCTTCTCTTTTAGTTTGCCCGTATATTCCATCCGGTATACCTTGATTATTTTCATCAATACAAATATTAAGTTCTGGTGAACCACCTGCTTTGACACTACTGACAAAGACAAATCGTTTAACGCCCTTCGCCACCGCAAGTTGAGCAATTTTTAATGTGACTTCAACATTTATTTTTTTGTATTCTGCTACTAATTCAGTTTTTTGTCTGCTGTCGTGTGTTACACCGGCTAGATGAAAAACTGTATCAACACCTTCGAATGATTCTTCTGGTATTAACAATTGATTAAAGTCACAAAAATATTCGTTATTACTGCTTTCAGCAGTTACTCGAGTTGATAAAACTCGAATATTATAGGAGCTTTGTAATTGAGTTATAAGTGACTTCCCAATAAAGCCTGTTGCACCTGTTACTAATACTGTTTTCATTTAAATTAATTTTATATATTTAATTAAGATTATTTTCATAAAAACTACGCATTGCATTAGCTAGTCTTTCTTCCGGAAACCGGGTTTCAGCACGCTTTTTAGCGGCAGTGCCCAGCTTGGCTCTTAATTCGAGGTTAGAGCCAAGTTTTAACATTGCTGATGTAATTTCTTGTATATTTTTTGGTTTGTGTAAAATTCCAGTAATTCCATCTTCAATGGCGTCTGTTATACCATAAATTTTAGAAGCAATTGCCGGAATTCCTATTGTGGCAGCTTCAATTATAACAGAACCAAATCCTTCTCGATAACTTGGCATACAGAAAATATCAGAAGCGGACATATAATCTTCCGGTTTGTCGGTGAAACCTACTCGATGTAAATTTTCTGAATGCTTAGCGTTGAGTTTAGCAAATTCTTTTTCAAAGTCATCCTCATTTGGCCCAACAATTAATAAATGATAATTATTATTATTTGACACGATATTCAAGAACGCAGTTAAAAGATCAGCAATACCTTTATCAATATTTAACCGACCGAGGAATAAATAAACAACTGCATCGGTTGGAATGTTTAATTCTTGTCTAATCTTTGTTCGTTTTAAGGTGCTAAATTGAAATCTGTTTATATTGACACCGGATATCGAGCCATCTGCCAGTACTTCTATTTTTTTAGCCGTTACAATACCATTGTTAATTAAAAATAGTCGCTGAGAGTTGCTATCAGCGAAAACATGAGTTGAACTCAAAACCAGCAGTTTATCAAATAATTTTAAAAAAAATCGTTTGATTCCTGTTCTGTTAGCCCAAACCTGTCCGGTGAATGTGTGAAAACGTAACGGTATCGCAGCTAGTTTTCCGGCAACCATGGCTAATAGACCTGATTTAGGCATTATTGAATGCACACAATCAAATTTATTTGTTTTTAATATTTTAGTAAGTTGGATTAATGTTTTTATATCTTTTATTGGTGATACTTTACGCTCTATTTCTAAAGGGATTAATGATACTTTATCATTTATTAAATTAGCAAGATCCATTGCTGAACCATTTGTTATTAAGCTCACATCATAACTTTTACTTAATAAAATAATATGTGGTGTCATAAACCAGCGCAACACATAGGGTACCGTAGACACAATACATATTTTTTTTCGGTTTTTGGTATGTCCGGATTCATACATTAAATTTTTACTGCTACTGTTTTGTACAGATTAAGTTCGAGAAACAATTTCACCGATAGATTCTTGTACTGAAATAGTAGGAACAAAATCCAGTTTCTTTTCCAGTTTTGTATATGGGTATTTGGTTCTTAATACCAGTGCATTTATTCGTTCTTTTGTCAGTGGTAATTTTACAATTCTACCCACAACAGCAACAACTGCTCTTATTATACTTTCAGGTATCCTCAGTTTAGTCTCTTCTTTATTTAACACCCTTGATATACCATTTATCAAATCTTCTAATACGCAATCATTTGAGATGTTAAATATTTCACCAATTGCGCGTTCATCATCGATGCAACGTAATAATAACTCGACCACATCATCGGCATGAATATAGGTTGCAATTGCACCTGGCTTTCCAATGTAAAAAAATAATTTTTTATCGATTAGCTTTACCAATGATCGTAATGATTGATTTGGCATGTCGGCTGAAAATACATTTGACGGTCTAATTATTGTGTAAGTTATTAAACCAGTTTCAGCTGCTTTCATTACTAATTCATCTGATTGCATTTTAGTGATTTCATATTCTCCAACTGGATGAGGAGTAGTATATTCGGATATCATTCGATTAGAATTAGCGGCTCCTGTTGGTGGGCCATAAGTACCGACACTACTCAACTGTACCCAATGTATAATTCGCTTAATTTTCTTTGATTCAGTTAGTGCTGATTTTATTAAACGATTAGTGCCATCAACATGAAGTGATCTCATTAACGATGTATTTCGTATTTCACCTGCGCAATGAATTATTACATCACAGTCTACCAAATGTTGCTCTAACGAATAATTTTCAGCAGTTAAATCCCCTTTTACTACTTGAACATTTTCTAGCGTGTTTCCTGGATTATTTAAGCCCGCGTGGCGAGAAAGCATCCTTATGTTGTGGCCTTGTACACTCAGCCTTTCAACTATTTTTTTTCCGATAAAACCATTACCACCTGTAACAAAAATATTCATTTAGTAAACAAATTAATTATCGATTTAATAATTTCAATATAAAACTATTAGGTATTGGAAGAAAAAGTAAAATGTAAAGTACAGCATATTCCCAACGTTTTACCAGTATGATTTTTAACGACTGACGTGCTTTTTTGTAATTATTTTGGTATATACTACTTACTGCTTCATAGAAATGAAGCTTTGAATACGCACCATTTACAGCTTTTTTATATTTTTTCGTTAACTCAGGACTTCGTTCAAATATTGCATCCAGAGTGTATTTTATTTCATTTGAAACAAGGTGATGGGTTTTCCTGGAAAGTGAATCCGAGCTTATCCGATATTTCACAATGTAATCTTTAATAATACCTACTGGATATCTAGATGCTAATTCCATAAATAAGTTGTGATCAGGGCAATAATGCAAATTTGATTGAAAAGATAACCCATCTTTTTCAAGTGTGGCGCGACGGATCATGACACTTTGCATGTTGATCTCATATCTTTTTAACAATTCCTCAAATACATAACCACTATTATAAACAACAGGTAACTTTTTTATTTCATGACCTTCTTGATCTATGGCAATTGCACCACCATAACTCATATTATAGTTTCCCTTCTCCATGAGATAGATTTGTTTTTCTATTTTATCCGGAAGGTATAGATCATCACAATCAAGAAAAGCAATATACTTTGCTTTTGCTTCTTTCATTGCACGGATGCGCGCCTCACCCAGTGGTGAAGTTTTATCTGCTCGAAAGTATTTAAGTCTACTATCATAAGTTTGAGCAATTTCGCTACTACTATCAGTTGAGGCATTATCCCAAAATATAATTTCCCAACCAGAAAATGTTTGTGAATAAATAGAATCTATAGCTTGTTTAAGGTAGCGATCGCTGTTGTAACAGTTCATAACGATACTAATTAATGTGGATTTGCTCTCCATTTTAATTAACTACACAATTTAAGTGTCGCGACAATTTCTTGTTGAGTTTCTTTTTCCAGAACAAAACCTGCAGACATCAATTTATCAATTCGGTAATCCAAAGAATGACTTTCTTCATGAGATTCAGGAATCGGTCGTACTATCTCCGGTGAAAAACCATATTCAGTTTTACAACATGTTTGAATTATCTCTGCCATGTCTATAATGCGTGGTGACCATTGGCCACCTACATTAAAAATACCATTTCCTGTTTTTTCTTTAGATAAATCGAGTACAAAGGTAAGTGCTCTAACCACGTCACTCATTGCTATAAAATCTCTTCGTTGTAATCCTGACGTTTTTAAAACTAAAGTCTGATTTGTCATGGCCTGACTACAAAGATCATTAACAAGTAACATCCAGCAATTTGTGTCTTTGAGGACAGGTGCACCAAATGCATTTGAAAGACGAATCACAATTCCTTCAATATCTCCTCGTTGGTGTGCGGCTATAACGACATCTTCACCTGCACGGTGACTAGTTGCATATGGATGTGTCGATAATGTGCAGTTTTTTTCAGTAATAACACCTGTTAATGGGCTGTTATAAACGTGAGCAGTTGATAAATAAACAAAACGTCTTACCCCATTGTTAATTGCTGCTTGCAATAAACGTGCTGTAACTAAACCATTAAATTCTAACGCAGCGACCGGATCTGCAACACAATTTCGGGCATTCATTCCAGACATATGAACGATAGTATCTATATCTGATGTTGCATGATCAACTGTTGTAGGTTGATTCCAATTTGTATGACTAACATTTGCTGTTGGAAGCCATTCAGGTGGACCTTTACTATCACGAGTACCTAAATAAAGTTTGTAATTACTTTTATTGGATAATTCAAGTGCAAGACGAGCTCCTAAATATCCAAATCCACCAGTAATTAATATATTCATGTACTAAAGTAAAGCTAATTAGTGCTATAAACTCTTACCAGCACTTCCATGGAGCTTCATTTTGTTCCCATAATTTTGTCAAATTTGTTTTATCTCTTAGTGTATCCATACACTCCCAAAAACCAATATGCTTTCTCGCAACCAACTCACCTTTTTTTGCCAACAATGTGAGTGGTTCTTCTTCAAATACAGTTGAGTCACCTTCAATCATATTCAGCACATCAGATTCACAAACAAAAAAGCCACCATTTATCCATGCACCATCACCTTTAGGTTTTTCCATAAAGTCAGAAACAATACCATTTTCTTCAATATTTAATGCTCCATAACGACCAGCTGGTTGCACTGCAGTCATTGTTATTTTTTTACCATGTTTATTATGAAAATCAACCAAGGATCTAATATCTACATCTGAAACACCATCACCATAGGTTAATAAAAATGCTTCATCACCAATATGTTTAGCTGCACGTTTAATTCTTCCTCCGGTCATTGTGTTTAAGCCTGTCTCTAATAATGTTACTCTCCATGGTTCACTCTCATTTTGGTGTACTTCCATTTTATTATTTTCCAAATCGATAGTAACATCACTTTGATGTAAAAAATAATTTGAAAAATACTCTTTCATTACATAACCTTTATAACCGAGAAGAATCACAAACTCATTAAACCCATGACTTGAATAAGTTTTCATAATATGCCACAGAATCGGTTTCCCACCTATTTCCACCATTGGTTTTGGTTTTACATCAGTTTCTTCACTTAAACGTGTACCAAACCCACCTGCCAGGATCACAACTTTCATTTAGTATTGCTCCAATCAAATATAATTTCTTTTAATTCTTTTTTATCTGACTCCTTTGGATCATGTAGTATATCTGCGATATTCAACAACATATTTGTATTTTTACTCATACCTTGAAATCCCATCCAGAGCATGGGAGGAACTGTTAATCTTTTATAATTAGAAACAGACAGTTCTATAACTGAAAATTGGTTAACTGTAGAAGATTTTTCTCTATCATCAAATAATACAAAACGAATTTTACCTATTGGAACAACAATATTAAGTGTCATTTTGGCGTGTCGCTTCCAGGCCCTAACCGCTCCATAGTTTATAGATGAAAAATAAGCTTCCCCAAATCCATTGAAATCATCATCTAATGACTTTATAGAATGAAAAACATTACCATCTGATAAACGGATAATTTTTTGATCGGTAACTTTTACACCATCAACTAAAGTTGGGGTTATTTGGCCCATACCATATCTCGATCATTTGCAATTTGCATGTATTTATTTATCTGATTAATAGAATATTCATACATTGATTGATTCTTGTTATCATAAAAACATTTATACCAATCGACCGTCATTTCAACTGTTTCTTCAAAATTCAATGTCGGTAACCAATTCAAATCATGCAAGACTTTATCGCAGTTTAGTTTCAATAAACCAGCCTCGTGTAAATGTTGTTGGTCTTGAGAAATATCTTTCCATTTTACGTTTCTCCAGTATTTTTTCATTTCATTTAATAAATCTGCAACAGAATAATTTTGATTTCCTGGAGGGCCAAAATTATATGCGTGTCCATGATGTTGGTTTGAATTAGAAAGGTCAGCTGCCAAACTCAGATAACCACTTAATGGTTCTAAAACGTGCTGCCATGGTCTAGTCGAATTTGGGCTACGAATTTCTACTTTTTTTTCTTTTGACCATGATTCCATACAATCAGGTACAATTCGATCTTGAGCCCAATCCCCTCCTCCAATCACATTCCCCGCACGAGCTATACCTAAATGAATTTTATTATTTTCACCAACAAAGTAAGAACCTACGTAACTTCGTATAACCAGTTCCGCCATCCCTTTTGAGGCACTATAAGGATCAATCCCACCCAATCTATCTGTTTCACGATACCCCCATGACCATTCAACATTATCGTAACATTTATCGCTTGTTATCATTACTACAGATAATTTTTTATCTGTTAAGCGAAGTGCATTTAATAAATTTGCAGTACCGATTGAATTAATTGTAAAAGTATCAAGTGGGTGTTCGTATGAAGGCCGCACTAAGGCCTGTGCCGCCAAATGAAATACAAAGTCTGGTTGATGTTCTACTATTAATCGCTCAATGTCTTTTGAGTTTCGTATATCTATTCTATTATCTCTTATTTTATCACTTATATTACATGCTTCGTGGTTTGATGGGTTGCTGGGAATATCAATTGATAATCCAACAACATTTGCACCTAAACGAAGTAGCCAAAGTGTTAACCAACTACCTTTAAATCCGGTATTTCCGGTTATAAGTACTTTCTTACCTA
>JBGMQW010000174.1:0-7620 GCA_048060815.1 Thiohalomonadales bacterium
CAATACGGTGAATGGATCTTGGGTGACACGAATAAACATGCGCGAATTGAAAATAAAGATCAAAAAGCTAGCAAAGACGGCTCAGTCAATGAGTATTTGTATAATTTTTCAGCCGAAAAAAGCCGAATTTATTGTAATATATTTGAATACGATGGTTTTGTGGAATTTGGCCGAATAATAGATAAACCCAATAAGCGCTATGATGGTTATGTTATTCATGGTTCCTTTATACCGGGTCAATTAATTCAAAACAAATCCTCGGTATTTGTCAATTTTAAGGTAACAACGCAAGATAAATTAACGGGTAAAAAGAAAACACTTTTAATCCAGAAAAAAGATATTAAATCAAAAGAAATCTACAAAGATTCCAAGCTGGTCAGTGTTGATTTTTATTACAAACTAACCGATGGTGAAATTAAAGACGTTAAAGAAATCATCATGTCCTCTCAAATGGATATTGATGGTACCGGTAAACTCTTGGTGCCAGTAGATGATAAAAAAGATTTCCGATTTCATTTAACCTATGGTGCACAGGCATTTCCAGAATGGAAATACGAAGGTAATAAAATAGTTAAAAGAACATCAGAAGGTGAGCCGCCACGTTTTAAAGCGCATGAAATTGATGCGATTTATTCCAATTCATAAGTGAGAACACTATAAGATTATGCATTATTTTAGAAAATTCGTTATTCTATTTTTTTTGATTTTCGTGCTTACCGGATGTGATAGTAAAAACAATACTCTAGTCGAAATCCCAGATACAACTGATATACCAGCATCGTATAACGATCTAATAGATGATGCCCGACTTGGTCGCGGAAATGCTCAAATGATTTTTGCTGAAATGTATGACAAAGGAGAGGATGTTCCTAGGAATATTGATAAATCCATTGCGTGGTATAATATAATTATTGCAAATAATAGCAACAATATTGATGCTCATTATAATGTCGCATTACTACATTTAGAAAAAAAAGAAATAAAAAAATCAATATCTATGTTTGAAAAAGCTGCTTCTCTTGGTGATATAGAGGCAGCAAATCAATTAGCAGAAATTTACGATAACAATCAAAATTTTGATGATAATTACAAAAAAGCATTTTATTGGACAAAATTTTCAGCAGATAAAGGTGATACTTTTGCTCTTTTCAATTTGGCGAGCATGTACAATTCTGGGAAAGGCGTTAAGTTGGATAAACTAAAGGGGCATGAACTAAATTTAAAAGCAGAAAAATTAGGTAAAGTTGATTCAATGTATTTCACGGGTAAAGATTATTATGATGGTATTATAGTATCTAAAAATGTTACCAAAGCTTATATGTGGATAAAAAAATCTATTAACAATGCAAATTTTGGATCTGACTTAAAATTATATCAAGAACGAACTATAGAGTTAAAGAAAATGGAAAAAGAATTAACTCCTGAGCAAATCGCAAAAGTAAACAAAGAACTAGGTATATCTAAATAGAAAAGTGCTAATTCAAAGATAAAGTAATATTTTATATGAAATACGATTACGAAATACAAGTATCAGAGGAAGGCAGAATAAAAATTGGTGATGACATAATCCTATCCTTTTTCCGCTTTAGTGACAGTGATTTACGCATCGGCTGTAAAGTGCCAAAAGATATCCTGATTCTCAGACAAGAGTTATTCAATAAATATAAAACCGACTAATCCATTTAATTTGTCATTACCAAAAGAAGAAAATAAACAGCCTAATAATATTATAAAATTTCCAGTGAATGAACCTATTCAGTATGAAATACGATTTATTATAGTTGGATCGGGTCATTCAGTCCTATTACCGAATATTGAAATAGAAGCGGTTAAATAGGAAATAGCACAATCTACTTTTGAATATTAAGAACAAACGAGCACTATGGGCCGTATCGCAGTTGGTACAAAATTACTCGGTAATGTACTAATGGCAAATCAGGCATTTCGGGTTATTCAAATTGGAGTGTACGCCTATCGTGCTTCTGCAGCAGCTGTTGCAGGCACAGCAATAATGACCGGTGGTTTTGCCACCATGGAATTTGGAGTTGGATTTATCTTAATTGTTGTTGGTTTTATTGTGTCAGTCGTTGGCGAAATATTTTTACAAGAAGCTAACCGTCCTAGAATCATAAAAGATCTAGACTACTACTTCTTTGGTAAACATTAATACGGTGAATGGATCTTGGGTGACACTAATAAACATGCGCGAATTGAAAATAAAGATCAAAAACCCAGCAAAGATGGTTCAGTAAATGAGTACTTGTATAACTTTTCAGCCGAAAAAAGCCGACCATTACAGTGTTTTTTCGCACTTCAGTGTAACAGTTCATTGAGATTTAAGCCTTTTTTGTTTCAGTTAACGAGACAGCAGTGAAAATTTATACTTCATTAATTTTAATAAAATAAACCTTTATTCAGTCTACATTCATCATCACCTCTCTAAGCTTTAACCATAAAGAGCAAAAAGAGAGGTGATGTTAATGTGTGTTAAAGACTATCCGTTGATTTTTTCAGAAAAATCACAAAGATTACTAGATGAAAATAATCGCTTTCACGGAACCGGTGGCGTTAGTCAGGGAAACCATGGTTATGACTTTCTACCGGCATTTCTTGATTTTGAATCAGGTGCGGTTTACATTTCAAGTTTTATTAATGGTGAACCATCGCCAATACACATTTATGACGGTTTACCGTCACACCTTATAATCAGCCGAAATGCACTTAATAAAGCAATTAAAATAAAACAATCGGTTGTGTCGGGCTTTGTTTATGAAAAACAGTTTTATACCCGCGAGCAAGCTATGAATTTGATTGCTAGAATTGAAACTAATCTGCAATTGAGTAACTGATCGATTATATAATGTTTAATAATTGAACTGATAACGATCAGTTTTGTTGTATTATTCATCAAAAATTACTAAAAACATTATAACTGTACTGCTTTAAATAGAATTTTTGAGCTTAAATACAATCTGCCTATCTTTTTTAAAAATGACATAAAATTAATTACTCTGTCATCTTGTTGCAAATACTCATTTTGATAATATGTATCTCGTTGAATGATTAGTTGAATGTTTAAGAAAGTAAGAAACTTAATTATTCGTTCAGGGATATGTAAGGATACATGTTCATTCAACACAACTTTTTATGATATAAAAAGGTATAACAGGGAACCGGGTGTATACAATATTTTTTAAGAGCATGGATTGTTCTTTAATATCATGAATAGTAATAAGAAAAGGATATGGAAGTAGTTCTATTAAGGATGATAAGAGGGAAAAATAATTCATGAATATACTGGGAGTGAGGGCTTAATATATTCATTGAGTTATAATGTGTTAAAAGTACGTTCTAATAAAAAGCACTTCATTTGAAGTGCTTTTTTTATGTTTGTTACTTAATTGGGCTTATTGGCGATTTAGTTGATGATAAATTAAATTTTGCATTATTATAGGCTTTACTATACAGATTAGCTTTTGGATATAAGTGGTAAGCATATTCGAGATAGGTCATCGCTTGTTGGCTGCAACATTGAGTATCGAGTAAGCTTAAACCTAATTGATAAGCTAACTCTGCTGTCATTGCATCTTCAGAGGCATCAAAAATATAGGTTTCTACTTTAATCTCTTGTGAGACTGACTCATTACTAGGATAGAATACCATATATCGGTGTGATTCGATTTGTCGAGATGTCTTATGCTCGTAGATACTGCAAGGAACTAATTGCTCCTGTTCATCAGTGCAGATTCCAGTACCTCTATGTTTGGCGTGGATGTGTATTCCACGGGGGGCAGTAAGTGGGCAGCTCAACATGTTGTTATCAAATATAGTCGCCCAGACCAGGTCTTCTCCTGTTTTATCATTCAATGCAACTATCGCTTTTGGTGAAATACCACCTTTATATAACACTCGATATTTTTTATCAGCTGCTTGATAATCCTGGCAACTATAGATGTCGGAAATACCGTTGTAAGAGGATTCACATATTTTTAAGCCATCAATTTTAACAGCTTTATTTGAAATGTAACTGATACATTCATTTGCGGAAACCACACTACTAGTAGTAATGGCAGTTATGATAAATCCTAATGTGAGTAATAATTTCCTGGATAGTGTATTTGTCACATCAAACCTCCGGCTACTTTATGACTATTGATTAGAGCATTAACATAATCAATAAGTTGCAACATTTATGCCTGTTTTAAGGTACTTGTATATTTTATCGGCGATTAATATTGAAACATAAGAAAAACATCAAGAATTGATAACTATGTCATTAACATAGTGATTTAAATAAAATAGTATTAAGTTTGAGTAACTTAGTGGCATTTCAGTAGCTATTTTTGAAAATTCTTATGGGTTTTCGAATGAATGTTAGGACAAAAATGCCCTTCTTTTATGTTAAGCTATACTAGCTTCCAGTATTTTTACCATGGTTATTTATGATTGAACTGATAAATTTACTTAAACCCGATATGTGGCTGCAAATTGCAGTGCTTGTTATTTCCTTTCTGGCTTTGATAATTTCGATTCTGGCATATCGTCGTGCCGGGAAAGTTCGGCGATCTCAGGAGTTTAAGCAACAATCCTTTAAAAAAGCGGTTCCAGAGCCAATTTTAGATCGGTATAAAAGCAGTGATGTTTCACTAATGCTATCTGCAAAACGCAATGCTCAGAACCAACTACGGCTGGTATTAAAGAATACCGGTAGAGTAACGGCTAAAGACATTGATTTTCTAATTGGTGAACCGATTAGAGTGATTAAGCAGGAAGAACTGACTAATGGTATACGAGACTCAATCGTAATAAAAGATCCCGCACTTAAACCTAGATTAACTATTATTGATGCCAAGACGAATTTCCCCATTCCAGAAATATTACCCGGTGTCGTTTTCGATATATTTGCAATTACAACGATGGGGTATGGAAAGATATGTGATTTTCCAATTTCGGTTAACTGGGTTGATGACAGGGGAACACGACACTTTCAAGATGAAGTTGTTACAATATAAATATTAGTTAAATTAGTTTTGCGATAGAATATTATTCTTCTGGCTAATTTTCTTAATCGAACGTTTTACACTATTAATTGCTTTGTTTGTTGGATATGACGTATATTTTTTATAGATAGATCGAACAATGTCATATTCTTTATCGATGGCTTTTGAAAACCCCGATATGTAAGCATTTTTCATTAGGTCAATACCTTCAGTCGAATTATTTAGAATCAGCATTGCCGACTGGATATCCGCTTTGGTGTCAGGACTCACTCTGTCATTAACTGCCCAGGGTAAATGGGGTAAATCCGGTCCAAGATATATTTTCCGAAATTCTGACGTGCTTATAGAGCGTGTAATCTGTGGAAAATCCAGTACACCTTCACCAATACTGGCAGCATCTGCACTCATATTAAAAACTGAAATAGCTGTTCGGGGAGGGTTCTTTACAAATTTCCATTTATAGTCATTATCTTGTAGCCCCATTTCACGTATTGCGACTCTATTCGCGATATGTGAGACCATCGCTAATTTACCACCACCAAAGTGAACCATTTTATTGCGTAAATCGCGAATCGATTTTATTGTGCTATCAGACCGTACCGCAATGATTGGTCTAATGCTGTCGATTCCAAACTCCTGATTTTTAATAATGACAGAATAATTAAATTTTTCATTACTGAGTACATAGTGCAATTGATTAAAATGCACTATATCAAATTTATTACTTTTAACTTTTTTCCAAAATTCTTTAAAATTTATAGATGTATCAAGAACAACTGATATCCCAAGTTTTTTTGATAAATATTGTGCAAGGGGATTAAACATTCGAATTGTCTTGGCATTGTTTCTTCGCGGAAAAATACCCATGACGAGTTTTTTTTCGTAGTTAATGTCTTTATCGGCAAGTCCTGGAATTTGTATCTCAGAGAGACTTGATTTTTTATTACTTACCGATGATCTACTATCACTATTAACGATTAAATACACAGAAAACAACACAACAGCAACACTACTTACGATTGCGGTACTAAGTACTATTGCTCGACTTTCATCAGACATTAGTTAATTCTCTTAGGTGGAACATTTTTGTGTAATGTTAAATAAACGGGATTTACACTATATAGGCAGAGCTAATCTTTGGTCAAATATATAATTTTTAGTTAGTAAATCTATTTTAGTTTTAATAAATGTGACTATATGTAGGAATAAACTGTAAGGGATAGTATTGTGACTAGTGCAAGAATGTAATTTATTTCAAACTCAATATATTATGTTAAATATTTGTTTGATTTAAAGTTAGGTAAGGATAAGCATGTTTTGCCAATGACAAAACATACTTAATTTAATTATGCCGATTTTTTAAAACCTTCGACTAACACCGATGGTAATTTTTGTTGACCGCCTTCAATAAGTTTTACTTTTTCACCATCAACGACAATGAGCTCATCACGAACGTGAAACATTGCAGTTTTAAAACGAGAATCAAATTTGGGGATTAATTTTGTGACACCACCGCTTGCACCGGATATTGAAATTAACATTGGTGAAATAATTAAAGAATCAAATTTACTATCGTTATTAACATCACTCGGTTTTAATGATTTAATTTTATCTAAATGTTCATTTAAAGCTGGCGCAAATTTATCGATTGCCTTATCAATTGCACCACCGCCTATTTTATCTTTTAATCCACCAAACATTGTATAACTCCTTTTAATTAAAATAAGTTAACAATAATATCAGTGAATTATTAATTAAGGCTTAATCATTAAACTCTAATATACTATAAAGTAATCATATTATTAGAGTACGTTCTAAAAACCAGAATATTCCAATCGAGGCAATAACAATTGATAACGCGGGTATAATTAAACGCTGATAATAGAGTTTGGAATACATAAAATACAGAACTGGAATCAAGATTGCAACGATAGTTAATTGACCAATTTCTACCCCTAAATTAAAGCCAAATAAACTTGAGATTAATTCTCCAGACTGAATGGGTACTTCATCTAGTACAAAAGCAAAACCAAAACCATGAATGAGACCAAAAGCAAACACGATTGGCCAATGTTTTACATTTTTGGTGTTGATTAGATTTAATAATGCCAAAACAATAACGGATAATGCAATTATGGGTTCTATGATGGTCGGTGAAATTGATAATATCTTTGTAGATGCCATAATCAGCGTTATTGAGTGTGCAATTGTAAATGCTGTTACTAATTTAAAAATATTATTTAATAACGGTTTTAGCTTTTTATCATTCTTTATCGTTACACGTACTGTTGCAGACAATAATAAACAAATTACAAATAAAACATGATCCAGGCCAATTAATACATGAATGATACCCTGGTAGATAAATTCAAAGAAATGATAAATTGAATTATTATTTTGATTGTTATATGTAATCTCGCGAGTTGAATAACTTAAGATATTTGTAGTGTTGTTATTATTATCTTTAATACTTAAAATGGTTTTGTGAAATGCATCCTGATCAAATAAAAAATTATATTTTAATTTAAAACCAGTATTAGAATTACAATTGCTCGTAAACGGAACATTAAGATAAACATTACTACCGCTTCGATCAATCATTAATTTTTTAATATTAAGA
>JBGMQW010000175.1:0-7552 GCA_048060815.1 Thiohalomonadales bacterium
AGCAAATAAACCTTTACCACCAGCGCCAAGTGAGCCGACTAAAATACTATGCCAATTTAAATTTCCAAAATCCATATCACCAGCAGATAACCCACCATCAACATAATATTGATGCTGATAAGCAACTCTAGTTAATAAATTTAATTTATTGATCAACATTGATGGAATATAAGCATACACTTCATCACCCGTATTGGCATCAAATACATGCAGCATACCATCATTCGCTCCGGCATAAACTCGAGCTGCTCTTAGCGTATTTTGAGTTTTATATAATGCATAACCCGGGTCGTATATAATCGAGTTTGGTTCGGCTACATAAACCGGATCAGTATGGATAATGTCGCCTAATATATTATAACGCTGTCGTAACAAACCACCAGGACTACCATTAACTTCATTAGAACGATCACCACGAATAAAATTCAGTATTTTACTGGTATTATTAACAGCATTGGTATCAAGACTGGTTTGTTGCGTTTGTGTTAAATTATTCCACGTAAAAGCTATTTGACCTGCGTTAACACCCGATCCATCTGTTGTTATAATTTTTCTTTGATTATAATAGGTGTTATTGATATCATTTTTATTAAATTGAAGTCGAGCTGACCAATTTGTATTACCATTAACATTCGCAGTATTAGTTGGCGGGTTAGTACTATTATCAACTGTGGTTGATATAGTTCCGTTAGTGGATAAAGTATATTGCACTAAATCACCTTGCCAAGCCCCATTTTCATACCAGGGACGATATGCATAAGCAGATGTAACTACGCCAAGATTTGTAGTACTGATAGCGTAAGATGCAATCGTAGCTTGAGGTATAGCTAAGGGATCTAAAACGGCTGCTGCACTTAACAACAAGGAAATTGCCATTAAAATAGTAAATCCCAATGTTGATTTAAGTGGCACTTTATACATACTTAAAATACTCCGTAATATTATTTCTAATTCGCTGGCGCAGTTTCTGTTGCGTAAACAGATTGCACCAATCGAATCGCACCACGAGCAGAGGTACTCCGCGCTGTTATTCTATAGAGATAATATTTATTTCCTGCAGGATGATTCTTGATTTGACTCCATCCTGCATCTCCTCCTCTTTGTGTTGTAAATCCAGTATACTCAATTACATACATTGATCCTCGTGATCCAATATTGTGTGTAGCAGCTGTATCTGAGTTCCAGGTGAAATTAGAAAAATCTATTTCCTGAGCAGTACTTTTTTTCAAATCATAATATCCAGTTTTAGGTTGTGCACTTACACTAGTTGCAAATTGTTCAATTGAGGTTTCTGCAAATCTTAATGCTGTTTCTGCATCATTTAATGCTTTAGTATGATATTGAGTATTTCCTGTCATTAACACTTGCATATTAGTTGTATTCATTGAGCTAACAACCAACATTGTTAATATTAATAATATAACCAGGGCAAGAACCAATATTACTCCGGTTTGACTTTTTGGGGTGGATAAATTCAAGTACATTTTTCTCACATTAGTATCTCTTTTAATTTCTTAATGCCACTGTGCTGGTAAATAATTGTCGTTTAAATTTATCATTATTCGTCACTGTAATCTCACCCATCTCAAAGGTAGTTTGTCGATTATCAGGAATATTCGCAGGACAATCGGCTCGAGCTAAAATCCAGAAACGTACAGATACAACCTGATTCCAATTTGGAGTTACATTATTAATATTGATAAAATTTGAATCCAGATATTGATTTACTGATTTATCACCATTGGTATCAACACCATATCTGAATTGAATATTTTCAATTCCAGTAGCAATTTCTTGTCTGGCCGGACCACCGGTCTCATCTAATGACTCACGATATAAAGTTGGAATTTTAATTGGATCTCCATTAGTATCATTAAATTTACACGTTCGCCCGCTATTACCAACATAATATGCATAAGCGTTTAGTTTACCTGTTGCTACAGGTGTGCCATCATTTATAGTATTCATCACATCATTTGAATCTGCACCGCGAAAAACTCTTCCGGTCTGAAAAGAACTACGAAGATAATACCGATCGTTATCAAATTCAGTTACATTTCCTCCTTCAACATAACGTAACGATAAAACATCACCCGCTAAATAATTAGAAATACAATCATATGGCGTAACAGGTTCATTGAGTCCTGTAATTTTACGATCTAACATTAGCGCCCAATTTGCATTAGTAGGGCAGGTATTAGTATTAATTACTTGAGCTTCAGTGCCTTGTACAAGATCAATCCCGGGATTAAAGCCAAAATATCCAGTACGTCTTATATCACTTATCAACATATTAAAAACAAAACGACCTGAATTTTGTAGCGCTGATGAATCATTTTGTACAGAGAATGATTTTTTACTTGCGCTATACATATTAATAATTCCTATAGCTAAAATTGAACTTATCGCCAGCGCAACCATTAATTCAATTAAACTAAGACCAAAACTTGTTTTAATTTTATTATTTATTTCCATAATTGAACACCAAGCTGAAAACAACGCAGGTCATTTACTCCAAGTGGAGGACAATTTATTCCTGTTGCTCCACTTCTATCTTCATCCCATCGAACTGTAACGGTATAATTTGGAAAGACACCAGTAATTTCACCGCTTCCTGATACCAACTGTTGGCTCAAATTTTGTTTCCACTGACTTTGATCGTATATAACAATTTCATCCGAGCTGCAGATTGCCGTTGAACAAGTAGTAGAATTTAGCGCTAATGTTGCACTGTTAGAAATTATGTACCCATCATGTGCCTGACGATTTGCTATCATACGATCAGACATACTATATGCTAATATAATAGCCTGATTACGTGAAGATGATTCAAAGCTATTTTCTAATGCTATTACCTGCATACCAGCGAGTCCTAATACCCCAACGGCAAAAATCACCATCGCAATCATCACTTCTAATAACGAAAATCCTTGATTAGCAATATAATTAATTCCGGTATAATTAAATTTATAAAATTGTTTAATTGAATATTTCATACTTTTCATCCTTGAATAGTTGATCTAATTTAATTACATATGTAGTTTGCGTTTAGATAGGTATTACCAGTTGGGTTAATTGTAAACTCTCAACCTGGTTTGTTTTGCTGGGTATTTTTTATAGAATTGCATAACGTGGTATATCCCTATTTTTGAAATCCATTATTCTTTATTATTATAAAGAATTACAACTAGATTTTACTATTAACGTTATTTTAATCAACAATGTCACCTGTTACTCGTCATGGTAGCTACTACCGTTAGTCTGAAATAACTGTTTTTATTTGTTAATTATTCTTTAACATAAATCCTAATGAAAAAAAATGAAGACCGTGAACCGTAAGACGCGGCTCGAAGTCGTGATAAGCTAATTTTAAATTTCCTATCCTCACTTTAATGCTATATAAAATTGTTTTTTTGAAAGACGTTAATCTTTACTTTGTAAAATTAGAATGTTATCGAATCTTAATTGGTATGTACTAATATATTAATTAACAGCGATTTCATACGATTTTTTAACGGAAATATAGATTTTTTAATCAAAAATAGACCATACTTAATCAAACTAACACAATTATTGTACTTTTAAGAATTATATATAATAAAAACAATTACTTACAATGATTTACTAGAGAGAAATGTAGTTTTGGTGTAGAAAAGTAAATGAACAAGAAAATATTATTAATGATTACATTTACTATTTTATTGTATATTAGTCATATCCATGTTTTTAATGATTCCGATCTTTCTGTTTTGAAGCACGCTTCACATAACTTTGAAATAACAAAAAGCAACCAAAAATATTACACGTTTGGTGTTGTTCCACAATACGAGCAAAGAAAAATTTTTGATATTTGGCGACCTATCCTAAACGAGATTGAAGTTCGAGCTAATATTAAAATAAAAATGGAAGGGACTGCTAAAATATCTGACTTCACGCGTAAATTCCTTAAGGGAAAGTTTGATTTTGCTTATATGAATCCATATCACGTGATACAATCGGTAGAAACTCAAGGATATATACCATTAGTTCGTGATGGTGGTCGAACCTTAAATGGTATAATTGTTGTACACAAGGATAGTAAGGTTAAATCGATTAATGAGTTGCAAAATTTAGAGTTTGCCTTTCCATCAGCTAATGCGCTTGGTGCGTCGTTACTAATAAAGGCTGAGTTGGTTAAACGAAAAATAAAATACAATGCAAACTATGTTCAAACGCATAGTTCTGTATATTTACATGTTGCCAAAAAATTATATCCGGTAGGTGGAGGTGTATTAAGTACATTACTAGCTCAGAAAGGCTATATTAAAAATTCACTTCGCGTAATTTATAAATCTGTTCCAGTTCCTCCTCATCCGATATCGGCACATCCTAGAGTTCCCAAAAATATTCGGCAGAAAGTTAAGCTTGCATTATTAGAGATGTCTAAATCAAATCATTTTAAAAAGCTCTTAAAAAAAATACCTATTATAAATATGATTCCAGCTAAAATTAATGAGTATATGATGCTACGTGATTTACACCTCGAAAAGCTTTACATAGCAGAAAAAATTGACTAATACATATGAATTTCAAATCGCCAAAATTAGGGTTGCGTTTTAAACTATTTTTACCTTTACTGTTATTTAGTATTATATTTGCAGCCTATGCTCATTATCAATGGTTGCCACAATTTTTATCCTTTGTTCAGGAACAAGAAGCTAAACATATTGATAGTCACCTTCATAGCGTAACTGAAGGGTTAGTTCCATTATTATTAGAAAATCAATTAGCAAATGTATATGACAATCTCAGTACCTTATTAGAAAATAACGAAAATTGGAGAAGTCTTATTCTTCGAGATTCAAATAATGTACAATTATTTCCATTTAATGACCAAATACCTGACTACAGTAAAAATAGTTATCAAGCAGTTCAAGACATAGTTTATCTTGATCATTCTCTTGGTACACTTTACTTAACTGTTGATAGCACAAGCACCATCAATACTATCAAGACTAAACAACAATTTTTTCTTATGGCTTTAGTCCTATTACTTACACTATTTTCAATTGCCATTGTAATTGTTCTGGAAGTTGTTGTCCGTCAACCGTTACACTCTCTTGCAATCGCCTCTGATAAAATTGCTAAAGGTGATTTTGATATTGATCTACCAAAACAACACAAAGATGAAGTTGGAAAATTAATTCATAGCTTTTCTTTAATGCGTTATTCAATCAGGAAATACCAATCAAAGTTAAAAGTTGAAATAAATAATCACAAAAAAACCGCAGACGAATTATTTCAGGAAAAAGAACGCTTCTCTTATCATGCAACACACGATGCATTAACTGGATTAATTAATCGTCATGAATTTGACCGTCGTTTAACAACTGCATTAGCAAGGACAAAAACTGATAAATCTCAACATGCAATTTTATATCTTGATTTAGATCAGTTTAAAGTTGTTAACGATACTTGTGGGCATATCGCCGGTGATGAATTATTACGGCAACTAACGACACTGCTAAAAAATAAAATTCGAGAAGGTGACACGCTTGCAAGATTAGGTGGTGATGAATTTGGTGTATTATTAGCTTTTTGTCAATTATTTCAAGCAGAGCAAATTGCAGAACATTTACGGGAAACAATTCAGGATTTTCGTTTTACCTGGGGGGATAAAATTTTTTCAATTGGTGCAAGTATCGGCCTCGTTGCAATTGATGAAAACTCAGAAGATCTAACCAGTATTTTAAGCACTGCAGACGCAGCCTGTTATATTGCAAAAGAACGTGGTCGTAATCGAATTCATGTCTATACCCAGGGTAGTGCTGAGCTCGAAAAGCGCAAAGGTGAAATACAATGGGTATCTACTATTACAAAAGCACTTGAAGATGACAGGTTCAAATTATTTTATCAACCAATAGTTCCGGTAAACCGTCACCTAAGAGTATCAAATCATGTTGAAATTTTACTTGCAATGATCAGTGAAGATGGTGAAAAAATTCCGCCCGGTGCATTCATACCTGCTGCTGAACGATTCAACTTAATGGAATCTATCGACATATGGGTTATCCAGAATTCGCTTGAATTTATCTTAAAATATAATATAGCTAAACCTGATAACCCTATGATGTTTTCAATTAATTTATCCGGAATATCATTATCCAATGACACTATTTTAACCAGTATAATTGAATTAATTGAACGCTATAATTTAAAACCAGATACTATTTGTTTTGAAATTACAGAAACCGCTGCCATTGCTAATTTAAGTAGTGCCTGTATTTTTATTAAAGAACTAAACCAGTTGGGTTGCCAATTCTCACTGGATGATTTTGGAAGTGGCTTATCGTCATTTGCCTATTTAAAAAATTTACCTGTCAATTCAATTAAAATTGATGGTTCATTTGTAAAAGATATCAATAAAGATTTAATGGATTTTGCCTTTGTAAAATCCATCAATGAAATTGGTCATGTAATGGGTATGAAAACAATTGCAGAGTTTGTAGAAAATGCATCCATTTTAAAATTGCTCCGTGATATTAATGTTGATTTTGCTCAAGGTTATTTCATCCAACGCCCAGAACCATTGGACGAATTATTACAGAATCAAAATAAATTAGAACAGGTTTCAAATTTAATCGTTTGAGTAGCTCTAAATCAATTACGCAACAATTTGAACTTCTGACTCTTTTTCTTCATAAAAATCATTTTCAGTAACACATTTCTCATGTTCTTGTTTTATCACTTGATCTGCCAAATACATATAATCAGTAGCGGCTCGAGAGTCTGCATCATAATCAATTATTGGTATACCTTTGCAAATAGCCTCACGAATGCGTACTGTGTTATGAATAATAAATGGTAATACATGCCTAGGGTACTCTTCCCACAACTGCTTTATAAATGAACGAGCAAGTTTGGTTCTTTGATCAACCATAGTTGGTAGTAACGAATACGGCAATGCTACGCCATTCCGGTTTTCAAAATCAATAATATTTTCTATGACTGGTTTTAAACTATGAAAAGAAAACAAACTCATGTCTAAGGGAATAATAATTTCATTTGATGCAAACAATGAATATGTTGTACAGTGATTAAACATTGATGGACAATCAATTACAACATAATCATATAAGTAGGATATAGATTTTAAATTATTTGCTAAACTGTATTGCCATTGACCGTTACTTGAAAATTTTTCTATTCTCTCAAGTGTTTTAGTTGCAGGAATAATATCAATTCCAGCTACCACAAATTTAACTATTAGCTCTTCAATACTTGCTTGATCAGTAAATAACTCATATAAACCAGGTTCGTTTTCACTCTGGTAATTCACACCTAATGTTGCATGTCCTTGAGGATCCATGTCAACTAAAAGTACACGTAGGCCTTTCCAGCCTAAACAACAGGCAAGATTAATAGCAGTTGTAGTCTTTCCGCAACCACCTTTGGTGTTTATAATAGATATCGTCCGCATATGATTTCTCCTTATTAAGGTTTTTAACATTTTTAAATAACAAACTTATTTATCAATATACAATTAAAATCTACATATTTATTATCTATTATT
>JBGMQW010000176.1:0-7479 GCA_048060815.1 Thiohalomonadales bacterium
TAGCTACTCTCTGTTTTAACTATATATTAACGGGACAGCAGTGATCTATTATCTATATTGAATTTCAGAAGATTAAGATGTTATTTAGGTGCTTTATTTTATAAACTCCAATTATCCTAAATTCTGCAGTCTAATCTTACTAAGGAAGATTAGGAGTCATTATTATACATATGAATATTAATAACATAGAGTGAAAACCTGTTTCCCCTGTAGGGTAAAGGCGTTGCACCAGTCAAACACTAAAGACTACTCTGCACGGCATTCAACTGCAGAATCCAGGATTATCATCTATATTTATAATTTACATTAAAAAATTGGTCATTAATGTGCCTATTTTTTATGCAACTAATAGTAATATTAAACAAATTAAAATGAAAAAGACTGGTTTATTTTTTATAATTTGCCTGTTGTTACAATTCACTTTGAATAATCCGGGTTTCTCTGCAAATAAAAATACTACTACAAAATTTAATACGACCCTAAAACAGGCTAAAGAAGGTAACCCTAAGGCAATGTTTTTAGTCGCAAGAATGTTGGAGTATGGCAAGGGTACTAAGAAGAATATTAATGAGGCATCAAAATGGTATCAACGATCTGCCAGCCAAAATTATGCTGCCGCGAATGCTCGATTAGGTAAATTATATCTAGAAGGTATCGGTGTCAAAAAAAATACCAAAAAAGCATTTAATTTACTTAACTTAGCGGCTATCCAGGGAATACCTGTTGCGCAATTTAATCTAGCCATCATTTATGAATTGGGTGTTGGAACAACCAGGGATCTACAAGAAGCAATTAAATGGTATGAGCTTGCCGCTAAAGGTGGATATTACGCAGCAAAAAGTAAAAGTAACATGCTAAAGAATCAACTTGGAATAAAATCTACATCAACAACAGTTATTGAATCTTCTACTCTAAGCGAAGATGCTAATACTGAACCCGATTTTGCATTTCAACAAGACTCAAACCAAATTGAAACTACGGTGCCTGGTGACGACCTGGATCCAGTAGAAAGTGATGAAGATATAACGAATGAAGATGAACCATCAATAGACCCTGAAATTAATTCACAAATTTCTAAAACCGAAAATATTGAAGAACAAGCTTTACTCGGTAATACATTTGATCGAGGTGAACTAGACCCAAAAAATGCTCCCATAAAAGTGATTAAGCTCAATAAAAAACAAAAATTTGATCTTATTAATAACCAACACATAAAACGAACTTTACAAACATTATTGAATGGTCGTTGGTTTGATAAAAACAGACCCGTTAATTACTTACCATCACCAAAAGCTCAATGCAATGTAATTAATCAATTGGAAATAAAATGTAGTTCAAGACAATTACAACGACATACAGATAAAGAAACTGTATTTTATAAAACTTTAAGTAAAATTAGTAAACTAACAAGTAGTGGTAGTTTTTTAATTCAGTATCAAAATACTGTCGTTCGTGTAGTTACAGATAAAGTAGTAACCGAAGATGGAGTTCTTTATCAAAGTAATATTAAAAAAGGTTTACAACAAAAGATTCATTACTTGAATTGTCAATATAAAGACATAAGAAATCTTATCTGTGTAAAAGATAATTCAGTTAAATACAATTTAAAAAACAGAGCTAAATAACTGTTCAAAATCCCTAACCACTTGGCTCAACAATTGTTCTTTAAAGTCGAGCAGTAAAACAAGCGAAATTATATTTTATGTCCAATGCACAACACAATAATTTGTACTAGCATGAGATGCTAGTCGTCGATTATCGCATTTTCTTCTGTCTTCAAAAATTAAATTAATTTTATTATCATGTAAAGGAAATGATGGTATTTTGGTTGACTGGCGACGATCACGCTTTGACTCGCGTTGTATACCTGGAGTATTAATAATAAAAATTCGTATTAAGGCTACCAAGCCAAATATAAATGCTATCAATAATATCACTGGTAATCCCTGGAATATCTCAATAAAAGGATTCACTTTATTCTCCATTGCAAAGTAATTAACAGTTGCTAAAATATCAAGCTGATATAATATGTCAATTAACACCATCACATTATTTCAGATTAGTTATATAAAATTAATCAATATCATTAACAATAATCTAAATGAAATCAGGCTTTTTTCAGGTACCACAATCCGAACAACAATTAATGCAGAACTGTAAAGATGTTGCCGGATTATCATTAGCTGATCTCGCTAGATTATGTCAGGTTAACTTACCTGCTGAACTTAAATTTGCCAAAGGCCTAACCGGACAATTACTCGAAAAAATTCTGGGGGCAACCGCTGGCAATGCTGCTGAACCTGATTTTCAACATCTCGGTATTGAATTAAAAACTATTCCAGTTGATATTCATGGCAAACCAAGGGAAACTACTTATATATGTACGGTTCCATTAACCGGTAACACTGGTAATAGCTGGAATCAATCCTGGGTGCGACAAAAACTGAACCGGATATTATGGATTCCAATCGAAGCCGATCCCCAAATACCCTTGGCTTTTAGACGTATTGGTACCGGAATCTTGTGGAGTCCATCGGAACAGCAGTCACAAGTATTACAACAAGATTGGGAAGAATTGATGGAGCTTATTGTTACCGGACAATTTGAAAATCTAACTGCAAAAATTGGCAATTATTTACAAATTCGACCAAAAGCCGCTAATTCTAAAGTATTTACACGAGCTACGAATGAATTTGGAACACCCTGTAAAACTACTCCCCGGGGATTTTACTTAAGAACACAATTTACTAAAACAATATTACAACAAGGTTTTGTGTTGCCTTAAATGAGTTTTTGACGAGCATGACAACTAAAAATTTATCTGATAAAGAAAAAATTACTGCCTTATTTGATCTGGTTTCTGACATTTATGAAAATCCTGCAACCCGTTTTTTTTCTTTTTGTGGTGATCAAGTTGCTAATTTTTTAAAGGCCGGTCCAGGACAAAAGGTATTGGATATTGCTGCCGGTACAGGATGTAGTTCGATTGCGCTTGCGCAAACTGTTCAAACTAATAATGGTCGTGTCACTTGCATTGATTTGTCGGATGGAATGCTAAAAAAAGCACAACAAAATATCGACCGTGCGGGTTTAACAAATGTTGATTATCATATAATGGATGGTCAAAACCTGGAATTTAAAAGTAACTATTTTGATTATGTTAATTGCAGTTACGGTATATTTTTTATGCCCGATATGAATGCCGCTCTTCAGTCCTGGTTTCGGGTTCTGAAACCTGGAGGTAGAGTTTTGTTCACCAGTTTTACTGAAAAAGCATTTAAACCACTCACTTCATTATTTTTAGAATTATTAACAGAATTTGGGGTTTCCTTACCTGAATCAAAGTGGCAATTATTACAAAACGGTAACGATTGCAAAACTTTACTGGAACAGAATAATTTTGAATCAATCGAAATCATCGATATACAACTAGGTTATCACCTAACAAATTTTAATGATTGGTGGGAAGTGTTATGGAGTACTGGTTATCGTGGTTTGCTTGAGCAATTGAGCGATGTTGATCTTGCTAAATTTCGTATTAAACATTCACAGCAAATAGAAAAACTCAAAACGAAAGATGGTATCTGGATGGATGTTGAAACACATTTCTCAACTGCAATACGCCCACCAGAAACAAAAAATTAATATGTGGTATCACTGCTGTCCCGTTAATATATAGTTAAAACAGAGAGTAGCTATACAGTGCTTACGTTAGAGTGTTTACCTAATCCATCGGACATGAAACCGGTGCAGCCTACTAAAGACGCGCTATTCGCCATCCCTGGCCGCTCGACTGCTTCATCCTTGAAGCAGACGGTCTTTAGTAGGCTACACCGATTCCATATCCTTACTTTTGTGCCCGCTAAAAAGTTAACGGGACAGCAGTGATGTGGTATGTGTATATTCTGCAATGTTGTGATAGTACTTTATATACCGGTGTTACAAATAACATTGATGCCAGATTACATGCACATAACCATTTAGCGACCGGGGCTAAATATACACGCGTTCGTCGTCCGGTTTTTCTGGTTTATTCTGAAATTTGTGAATCTCGTTCACTAGCTCAAAAACGTGAGTCAAAAATTAGAAAATTATCTCGAATAAAAAAATTAAATCTTATTGCGACAAACCAATTCAACTGAGATAATTAATTTCTCATATCAACCTAAACCATTGTATTAAATCAAACTCATTATGATTGAACTGGATTCTAAAAATTTATCGGCGGTTCCTGATCTGGAGTCACCCGAAGCACAAGCGCGTATTCAACAAGCTCTGGATAAAGATAAACAACTTTATGACGAACTGGCATACGATGCTCCTGAACTGGATCGTGCATTTATTTTACTTCGAATGGCAGATGCTGAAGTTGGATTAAAACATAATGAATCTGCCTGGAATAATGCCCGCAGGGCATTTGAGAGTTTTATTGAAAATGAACAGTGGGAGGCCGCTGTTGAAGCATGTAATTTGCTTTATCAAACTGAGCAACCCGCTTCAATCTGCGCCCTGGGACAGGGAATCTGGTTAGCTGTAACCTTCCCTATTGATGTTACATTGAGTATCAATATGTTAACTCATATTATCGATGAAACCCCGTCACGCTCTGATGGTGCGGCTATTGCCGCTATTACAGCACACTACATTGCTGATATCCGGTCAGACGAAGATAATCACTCCAGTATTTCGTTTTTAACCAGTAATATACTAGCCCGGGTTGCCGAAAACCACAGTGATGTTAAGGATCAACATTCCTTGGATATTTGGTTACAAAAATTGGAGTTAAAGGATCCTGAGCAATTTTTACCACGTTTATCTAAAATATTAAATATTATCGTTGAAGACAAGTGGTGGTACGACAAGGATAAATTAAGAGAAAAAATCCCGCATTAAAAACGTTTGAACCGCCAAGAACGCCAAGGAAAAAATTAAAATATTCTTTTGTTTCTATTTGGACATTCTCATATCCACAACGAGAGTGGGTGTAAATAGAGGTTTTGATTTTTCTTTGCGCCCTTGGCGTCTTGGCGGTAAAGTCTTTTGACTTTTGTAACAATGTACATCGTAATATTGAATAATCTAAAATACTGAGATATACCGAGTAATTACGTTTAATTTTGTGAACTGTCTGGCATTTTACAGATTAATTTGTCTATTTTTTAATCAGCTTGATCACTATCTGCTATACCTAGACTGTTACAGAGGCAAACTTGTTCGAAAGATGAGGGCGCAAAACCACCGGTCTACGGATATTTTATCTAAGGCAGCGGGGTTGCCGGAAACGCATTCAGTTTCTGCAGATACGCTATGCATATTCTCTTTCGAAATGAATTTTTGAATAATTGGGACAAAATTACTGTACATTTTCATAGCCAATTATTTCACAAATACCTCAATGTGCCGATAACCTGAATAAGCCTACTAGTTAGATAGAGCCACTTATTCTGATATCATGAAAATAGTCACCCGAGTATTACTATGTCAGCGGATAACAAAATTGTATCAATTCACTCAATGATTGCAGAAAACAACAAACCGTTTAATGCAACCGAGGTAATCGAAGTTTGCCGTAAAATTATGAATAAACGACTGAAAGTTTTAGTGCATAATTTATTCGATAATACTGATGATGCCTTATTTGAACTCGCTGATAAAGCAGAAACAAATTCAATCCAATGTCAATACTTTGACTCAATGCGCGTGGTACGATTTCAAAGACAAGAAATTGAAGATGCATTTAATAATAATATTATCGATCAATTTCACAATTTAAGAATTACACACGAAATAAATGAATCACTAAATAACATATCCATTGCTAATTTTTCATTAATGCAAGAATGTGATCTGGAAGAAACGCTTGCAATAGATGGTTTAATAGGCAAAGTAAACAATCGTCAACGCGAGATCTTATTTGCTCTGGAACAACGTGTTGCCTCGTTATTACCTGAACTTGATATTAACATCGACAATAACCCATTTGGGCCTCAGACAATTTGTAATTCGTTTAAAGAATCACTTTCTACACTTGATGTGGAAATTAAAATTAAACTTATTATTTATAAATTATTTGATAAACATGTCATTAGCCACATAGATGAGCTCTATGACGAAATTAATACTGTTTTTATAAATGCGGGAATATTACCCAAATTAAAACACGATATTAAAAAATCGGATACTGTCAACAAGCAACCTGGTTATATTACAAATGCCATTTCCAAAAATCCGCAAACAAATTTGGATAAAAAACAAACAATAAATGATAGTAATGTCTTACAAACAATTCAAGAGTTATTGACAGCATCCCGGAAAAGCGGAACTAATTCAAACTATGACAGTTCAGAACCCGCTAATATACCAAGTGCTACGGGTACCATAGGCTCATTTCAAATAAATGGTACAATACATGCGAATACCGACGAAGTGCTGATTGCACTAAATTCAATTCAATTAAATACTGGACATTTAGATACAAATTCAGCTAACGTATTAACAAGTGAAACTATCAAAAACACATTAGCCAGCCAATTTCAGTCCATGGAAAATACAGGACCAAAACAGTCAATTAATCCCCTGGATAATGATATTATTGATGTCATTACCATGATGTTTGATTTTATCCTGGAGGATCACGATTTACCCGATGCGGTAATTGCGTTGGTCGTTCGCCTGCAAATTCCCATGCTGAAAGTTGCTTTAATTGATAATCAATTCTTTGCAAATAAAACCCACCCAGCTCGAAAAATACTCAATACAATTGCGAAAGCAGGTGTTGGTTTAACTAATGATAATTGTATTCCTGGTAATATTTTATTTGATAAATTATCCGAAACCACAACAAATATCATTCATGGTTTTAAATCTGACATTTCAATTTTTGATAATTTATTTGTCGATCTGGAACAATTTTTATCAGAGCTTGATGAAGTTAGTAAACAAAAAACCCAGAAACACATTGATAAGTATAAAAAACGTGAGGAAATTAAACTTGCCAGTGACTGGGTTAAATATTCAATTAATGAACAAATCGTCAATAAAAAGTTACCTGATGAAGTGTATCAATTTTTGTTCAGACAATGGAAAGGCGTGCTTCTAAAAACTTATCTCGAAAAAGGTGAAAATTCTAAACAATGGAAAAAACAGTTAAAATTCATTAGTGCGCTCGTCTGGTCAGTTGAAGCCAAATCAACCATAGCCGAACGCCAACAATTAGCTGGCATTATTTTAGACCTGTTAGAAATGTTAAAAAAAGGATTGGAATCAATATCTTATCCACAGCAAGGTACTGAAAAAATTATTGCCATGCTGGAAAAATATCACCTACACAATTTTCATTCCGATAATAAAATTCAACTAGCTGATGACGAAGATGATGTTTCAAATCAGACTACTTTGATTGATATTCGAAAAAACCAGGTCATTGATATCGATGAAGAAATGCAAGACCTAGTAGATGAGCTTGATAGTTTAAGTAAT
>JBGMQW010000177.1:0-7349 GCA_048060815.1 Thiohalomonadales bacterium
GCACTCAGAAAAAATCCAGTTAAACAAATGAATAATATTCTATATTTTTTAATGTCCATAAAAATTCCTTATCTTATAAAGTTATTTAGCTCAATTATAACACAAATACAAGCTTAAAATTGATAAAACTACTTTTTATAAATCGCGTTATAAAGTAAAAAATTATAATTACACTACCTGGCATCGAAGATTATAAACAATTGATAAAGTAGATCATCGTCCAAAACAGCTTATAATACCGACCTTTCCATTGTACAATTACACAAAATTCAAGGTCTATAATAATGCATTGGTTAAAACGAATTACTGTTACGTTTTTTTCGTTAGTGATTTTTATAATCATAAATATGTCTTTATTGTTAATCATTCTCAATAATGAAGATTATCGCAAGTTGACGGTATCACTGATTGAATATTATACAGAGCTTGAAATCAGCATTAATGGAGAATTCAAATTCGATATTTCACTCATTCCAGAACTGCAGACCACTTTAATTCAAATCCACGATACCAATAACAATTTTACAATTACCATTGATAAAATAAATATCGCAATAGTCTTGCGCTCGCTGTTTTTTAATAATTTGTGGATTAAAGATCTTCAAGTAGACAATGTTAACATTACGCTCAAAGATTCTATAATTAACAGCGAATCGTCTGTGCAATTGAATCAGAAAAGTGAAAAAGCAGAAGTAGATATTATTTTATTACCAATACTTGAAAATTTAGATTTGCACAATATTGTTTTCAATATAGAACAAGAATCATCAACTCTGAACAATTACGCTTCTATTACGCGATTAAGCCTTGGCAAAGATAACGAACAAAATAAGCTCATCCTGGAAAGTAATGGTTTGCTCAATGGTTATAAGTTTAACATCAATGGTAATTTTGGTAATTTGAAAGATTTGATTTTACCTGTAGAGCCCTATCCTGTTGATGCCAGCCTTAAGATTTCAGATATGCAAATTGACCTAACAGGTGATGTTCAACAGCCATTATCAGGTACTGGTTTGAATTTAACATTCGATGCAAAGAACAAGGATATTTTGAATGTATTTCGAAATGACAAAAACAAAATGCCTTTTATTGGCGCATTTTCAGCTTTTGCCAATATCACCGGTAACGCACCCAATATTGCTATCGAAAATTTAGACATTAAACTAAACAATGATAAAAAGACTGCTGTTTCAATTACAGGAAACATACCGGAAATTGAAACAGGAAAAAATACTATTATAAAAGTAACAAGTGCATTAAATGATCCTGCCATTTATGCCTGGCTGATTCCTGACGGTTGGCCCGTGTTAAAAAAATTATCTGTCAATACAATAATAAAAAATAACAAAAATGGTGACTACACATTAAACGATATTCTGATAACCTCAACACTGGACGATGGTTCAAAATTAAAAGTAACTGGCTCCACCACACTTAAGGATATCAGCAAAAAACCCTTTAGAGATGTGAATCTGAATCTAACAGCTCATACTCGTACAGCAAAAATTTTACAACAACTTATAACGGAATACATTCCTGATTTCGGTGCAATAGACGCAACTGCAAAATTGGTAAGCGTAGATGATCATTATTCACTTAAGAACCTGATTGCAACAACAGGAACAACAGAGAAACTGCGTATTAAACTAAAAGGCCATATTCATCATATTACACCATTTCAAAATAAACCGGTAACTGGCCTTAGTTTAAAATTTGACGCACAAGCAAATAATAATAACTATTTGAAAAAATTACTTAAAATTCCCTTACCCGATTTACAAAATATGCGCCTAACAACCGAACTCTATGACAATAAAGACTTATTTTCGCTAAAAGACATACTTTTTGTCGCCGGTCAAGGGCAACAACCAAGTGTTAAAATTAGCGGCTATATGACTGACATTACCAATGCCGAGGGTACATTTTTAAATACCGAACTTGATATCAAAACAACAAAATTATTACAAGCCATAAAAATGGATAAACAACTAGCAGAACCAGGAACTACAACAGGCTCGTTTGTTTTTCAACATAAGGATAGTAGCACCTCACTTGAAAAAATTAAACTCAGTCTATCAAAACCCGAAGCCTGGAATTTTACTGCTGCAGGTTATATTAAAAATTTATTTACTGATCAAAATTTCTCGATAAAAACGACGTCAGAAATAACAGACTGGACAAATTTAAAAAAAATTCTGAACAGAAAAAAACTCGACTTTTCTACTGAAACAGGGACAGGTGAGTTAATCGGTAACATAAATAACGTCAATATTCGTAATAACATCCAGCTTGGAAGTACCAAAATCAGTTCGAATATTTCTATTATTAAAAAAAATAATCGTTATGCGGTGAAAAGTGTCATTGAATCTCCAATAATGGATCTGAATGATTTTGGTATAAAACCAAAAGACGATACTATTAATGGAAATAAAAATACAAATGCTAACGAAATTAAACCAAAAAATGAAAAGAAAAATTCAACCATCAACGAAGATATTTTGCCATTTGATAAATTGAATACTTTTGATTTGGATGCAACATTTAAAATAGGCAAATTTTCAAAAAACGACAGCTATCTAAATGAACTTGATGTTAAGCTGGTAATTGAAAGTGGCAATTTACGAATTTACCCGGCTAAACTTAAATTTCGTGATAGTAGCATAGAGATTGATCTGGGTATTAGTGGCAATAATGATTATAATTCCTATCTTAAATTTGATACCAGGGACATCAGTTTAGGAGATATCATGTCTGAGTTCCAGAAAACACCGGCAATAAAAGGATCTCTGGATGCTTTAATTAATTTACAAAGTTCCGGTAATTCATTAAAAAAAATATCAACAAACTCAACTGGTGATATTGTTATAATCGGTGAAAATATCGAAGTATTACGAAAATATACAAGTTTACTGGCCAGTGACACACTTGGTTGGGCAACATCAAAATTAGGATTAAGCAAGGAATATGATGACTGGAGTTGTACTATATTCAGGTTTAATTTTTCAGATAATAAATTGGAATCTGATGCGTTGATTATAGACGGCCCCGATATGCGGATAAAAGGAGAGTTAAGCATTGATTTAAATGATGAAACCATTGATATGTCAATTTGGCCGACGCAAAAAAATACAATTTGGTTAAATGTATCTCCGATGAAACTTAACGGACCAATTCGAGATCCCAGTATAAATGCGGTGACTCTCAGTACAATGAATGCAACACGTACATCTGTAGAGCTATTATTTTTTCCGATATTTATCCCGCTTCGTGCAGTCGGATACGTTAAGACAAAAATGATAGATTCTCAGTTTAAAAAAAATGGTCCCTGTCAAAAACTAGAACAAGAACTATTAAAAGAAAAACAGGATTAGAAGTTCCTAATCCTGTTTTCCTGAAATAAATACCATTAAGCCAGGTATTACTGAAACCTGGTTATCAATTTAAAACAACAAAAATCTCCATCAAATTAGTTATTTCGAATTCATATTCCATAAGCCTGTCTCTTTCAATGCCGTAATACATTCTTTACTGACTTTTGATTCATGCTTCTTGATGCAACCTATGATTTCACCTTTACCTGCCGGCACATTAAGACAATGCTTATCGGCATCTGCTTCACATGCTTCTATTGAATAATCAATTGCTGCTTTACCCATATCCAATTCCAATGCAGCTTCCATTATGCCTAGTTTGCATTCTTTTGATAACATATCTTCATAAGCCACCATACATAACATTGCTTTTGAGCTACTGGGATCGAGGCCTTTGCAATATTTAGCAAGATCATCATCACAACCCTTTATATCAGCCGAAATAGTAATCGTGCCTTTTGAAAGTTTCTCTTTTAGTTTTTCACCTTCAGCCAGGGCAAAATTTGACATGAATATTGTAATAAAAAGTAGCGATAAAATTATCTTTATTTTACTGTTCACTAAAAACTCCTTTGTTTGTGATATTAATAATCCAGTTACTTAGCGTTATAGTTTATCAAGATAACGACTGTAATAAAATATCATAAATCAAGTTTTAACCGTTGATTGACAAAAAAACATGATAAAAATGATCACTTGAGCCTATTCTCATACCCTATACTCATATGAATGTTGTGTTGAAACGATAATGTAAAATATAATCGGGTAATCACCAATCCTTTGAAGTAACATTAACCAGGATACTAATAAAATTGATCCAAGCAAAAAATACTAAACTATCAATATATTCAGGTATAACAAGATGGTTGATTTAGAATATTTCACGATTGCCGGCCTTATATTTTTTATTGTCGAGTTTATCGGCATTATTTTTGCGCTAAATGTTGTGATGAGTTCACGATCATCACAGGGAACTATCGCCTGGTCTATGTCATTAATTATGATGCCATTTTTTACTATCCCACTCTATCTTTTATTTGGGCGCACCCGTTTCAATGGTTATGCCGAAAAAATGCGGGATAAGGAAAAGGAGATTGGGGAACAATGGCTTGATTGGCATAAACAAATGCTGGCACTCGCGGCACCTGCGACAGAAAATCTTAAACCCATATATACAGTAGTAAATCGATTAACCAGTATTTCCTTCACTCAACATAATCAGGTCAGATTACTGATCGATGCTAAACTTACTTATCAGACAATGCTTGATGCAATCGCATTGGCAAAAAACTATGTTTTCGTACAGTTCTTTATTGTGAGGGATGATACCACCAGTCAACGTTTACGTGAGGCGCTCATCGCAAAAGCACGTGAAGGTCTGCGAGTGTATTTTTTGTATGACGAAATAGGGTGTTTTAAAACTCCAGATGTTTATTTTGAAAAAATGCGTAATGCAGATATTAATGTCAGTAGTTTTAAAACTACCAAAGGAAGAAATAATCGTTTTCAAATTAATTTCCGTAATCATCGAAAGTTACTGATTATTGATGGTGATATCAGTTTTGTAGGCGGCTTAAACCTCGGCGATGAATATCTGGGTTTTAGAGATACCCATATGAGAATTGAAGGTCCCGCGAGTCAGCATATTCAATTTTCATTTTTAAAAGACTGGTATTGGGCTACAGGTAAAATTCCAGAACATAACAAAACAATAAAATTGGCTGGCAACGCGAACCAGGCAGTTTCAATAGTTAATACCGGCCCGGCTGATGATTTGGCTAATTGCAGCATACTTTTCGCAAGCCTGATTCGTATGGCACAACACCGCTTATGGATAACCAGTCCGTACTTTGTTCCAGACGATGTAATGTTACGTACATTACAAGCAGCGGCCATTCGAGGGGTTGATGTTAGAATAATTTTACCTGGAAAAGCCGATCATAAAACTGTCGAATTAGCATCATTTACTTATTATGAAAGCATGATGAATTTTGGAGTACGCTTGTTTCGTTATCGTGAACGTTTCATGCATCAAAAAGTGATATTAATTGATAATGATTTGGCAGGAGTTGGCACCGTTAATATTGATAATCGCTCTATTTACTTAAACTTTGAAGCAACAGGCCTGGTTGCAGATAAAGATTTTGTACAAGAAGTAGAAACAATGTTATTAACCGATCTTCACAATAGTAACGAAGTGCATCCGAAGCAGTATGACGAAAAACCATTCTGGTTTCGAATTGCAGCACGGATATCCCGGTTAGCTTCGCCATTGTTATAACAATATATATTATTGATAATTGGCACAAGATCGAGTGTATATGTGGATAATGATACTAGTTTGTATTATGATCTATTTAAATCAATAGGTTATATTATATATTCTAATATCCCGGAAATATATATTTATCAAAAAGAAAAACAGATGTGTTGGTAATAGAAAATTACCAGAAATATCGATTGCAGCTTCTGGATTACTTTTACGGCTCGGACAATGGCACAATAAGCAAAATATATTATGGAGAGAATATTATGAAAAAAGTAAAATTAATCTGCCTGGCAGTTGCATTTTTGATAGGACTTTCCAGTGCTTATGTTATAGCGGGTTGGGATGCAAATGCAGAAAACAAGGCTACAGAAGCTATCAAGGCTTTTAAGAAAAAAGACTCCAGTATGAAAGCCTTTTTTGACAAGGCAGCTGGTTATGCGGTATTCCCGACTGTTGGCAAGGGTGGTTTTGGTATCGGTGGCGCCCACGGTAAAGGAACGGTATTTCAGGCGAAAAAAGCCGTTGGTTCCACAAGTCTTAGCCAGCTAACCATTGGATTTCAATTTGGTGGCCAATCTTATTCCCAAATAATTTTCTTTCAAAACAAAAAAATGCTCGAAACATTCCAGACCGGTAAATTTGAATTTAGTGCTCAGGCATCTGCCGTTGCAGCCGATACCGGTGTTGCCGCTACAGTCGGCTATAATGGAGGAGTCGCTATATTCACCATGACCAAAGCTGGTTTGATGTACGAAGCAAGTATTGGCGGACAGAAGTTTTCATACAAAGCTAAAGAATAGCGGGCTACTAATAAAAATTTGCAGGATCAGGTTTCTGAAAACGTGATCGCGGACGTTACTCATGAGTTCCAGAGAATCTGATTTTGACTAAGCAGAATAAAAGTTTGTGGCTATTCTTAATAACTTTTTATTTTGGTTTTGTTAACCACAGTGGCGCAGAAGAACCATCAAAGATAGAGTTTGGTTTTGGTGTTGGTGGCTTGAGTATTCCACATTATCGTGGCTCAGATCAAACAAAACAATTTGCAATACCAATTCCTTATGTCCAATATTCGGGTAAGCGATTCAAATTCGATCGTGACGGAGGACGTTTTTATTTGTATGATTTTGGATCGAGTATACTCGATATAAGCATGGATTTCGCGTTTCCGGTTAATAGCGATGACAACATCGCACGTGTGAATATGCCTGATTTGAACCCGGTAATAGAAATTGGGCCACGCCTGGTATTTGACCCTTATATCAATAAGAATAAGTCATTTAGAATTCAATTTGCGTTACCACTGCGTATGGCAATTGCCAGCAATATTGTTGAAACTCAAATTTTAGGTTGGACTTTTGCGCCTTATATGCAGTTTCGTTTTATTAATTATGCAAACACTGCTTTAACTATTGGACCATACTGGGCTACCGATAAATATCACGATTATTTTTATCAGGTAGTTCCTCAATATGCTACAACACAACGGCCATATTATGATGCTAAAGGTGGTTATGGTGGTTCAAGAATTTCATTAACCTCGCGCAAGCGTTTTAATAAAATCTGGGTAGGAATTTTTGCGCGTTATGATTTTTTGAGTGGCGCAGTTTACGAAGACAGTCCACTGGTTAAACAAAAAACTGCCTTTATGGTTGGTTTTGGTGTAGCGTATGTCTTTTTCAAACACTAAATGACTGTACCAAGTCCCT
>JBGMQW010000178.1:0-5477 GCA_048060815.1 Thiohalomonadales bacterium
ATGGTTCCCAAGAATCAGCAAACTGCCAAGTTTGCACAAATCTTCTGGGATAATCTGGTTAAGACCGGTCGTGTAAATGAATTAACATTAACCATCAAAATCTATTTTATGAATGGTATTGTTGGCGGTATTAAAACCGGAATGGCAATGGCAATGTGTGGCCTGGGCTTAATGAAAACCAAACGCTTATCACCAATGGAATTATTTGGTGGGCACAAGTGCAAAGGCGCCGGTGACATTAAGAAAATCTTGAAGAAGGCTGCTGAAATTGAAGCTGCTAAAATTAAAAGTGTCGATAGTATTTAAGGAGTTAGATCATGGCTACAAAAGAATATTCATTTTATCCTGGTTGCTCCTCACAAAAGGGTTCATCCGCTTCTAATTATCAAACATCAATTGATAGCATGTGTGACGTGTTAGATGTGAAATTAAACACCATTCCAGATTGGAACTGTTGTTCAGCTTCTATCGGTTATGCTGCTGGTGGAGAATTGCCTCGTATGGCTTTGTCGGCACGTAATATGGCATTGTCCGAAGCAGCTAACCCTGATCAAGACATTGTTGCAACTTGTGCTGCATGTTGGCTAGCAACTAAAGAAACACAGGAACGCATCACAAGTGATGAGCAATTAATGAAAGAAACTAATACGGCTTTAGCTGAAGCAGGTTTAAAAGTTCGTGGCACACAGCACGTTCGTCACATGGTTGAAGTTTTAATTGATGATTTTGGTTTTGATGAGCTAGGGTCTAAAGTAACAAATCCTTTAGACGGACTTAAAATCGCGGGTTATGTGGGTTGTCAAACTAACCGTCCCTTTGGAATTGATGGTGAGTCGTTTGAAAATCCAAAATACCTGGATAAATTAGTTAATACTTTAGGTGCTGAAGCAGTTGAGAATTACGATAAGAAAGTATCGTGTTGTGGTGGTGCTTTAGCTTTTTCTGAAACAGAAAAAAGTATGGATTTAATTAAAGACATTGTTGAAGCAGCCTATGATGGTGGTGCCGATATGATTGTCACACCATGCCCACTGTGCCAGACAAACGTTGAAGTGTATCAATCACAAATCAATAAAAAATATAATACCAAGTTTGAAATGCCCGTGGTGTATTACAGTGCATTAATGAGTGTTGCCTATGGTAAGTCTTCAAAAGAAGCCGGTCTTGACGGACAAATAATTCGCGCTAAAAAACTGGAAGACATTGCTAAATAATTAATTTGGTAAAATTCATTAACAAACTTGTTTTTTTTATGGTTTAATTTTAAAACCCTCGTTTGAGGGTTTTTTTATGGCCATAATTTGATCCAGTCATCAATTTATGCGTTTTAATGATGAATTTCTAATCACTTCATGATATAAAGCCAGCAAATAAAAAAGCAAAAATAAGCTTTTATCTAAAACACTAAAAATAATATAAAAACATACCAGTTTAAATTCTGCAGAACGACAAGAGCACATTGCTTAAGTTTTCTATTTTGGAAGGGGTTTCATATGTTTCGTATTATTTTGAGTTTCTTTATTATTATTAGTTTTACCACTTATGCTATCTCAGCAACAAATACTGAGCGAACATTATACTGGGCTGGTTGTGGCATAACGAAAAAAGCATTCATGGCCGAGCTTGCCAAGGCGTATCAACGCGAGACGGGTATTAAAATAGTCTTGAATGGTGGTGGTGCCACTAAAGGCATTCGACAGGTTGCTGCAGGAAAAATTGATATTGGTGGAGCATGTCGGGTCACCCTGGATAACAATAGCCTGGAGAGCAAGGCTCACCAGGTTCCTGTCGCCTGGGATGCATTAGTTGTTATTGTTAATAAAAATAACCCGGTTAGTAATATTAGCCTGTCGCAGTTACAACGAATATACCTTGGTAAAATCACAAATTGGTCTGAAATTGGTGGAAATAATGCACCAATCGAACTTTATGTTCGAAAAAGTAAAATTTCAGGTGTTGGACGAACACTACGAGAACTTGTTTTCGCCAATTTTAATCAGAATTTTCCAGGGGCTAAATACAGTAAACCGTCATCCGGGCCATTAGAAAAAGGTATTGTTAATAATCGAAATGGGATTGGTACTACCGGTATCAGTAGTGCTAAAAAACGCGATGTTAAGATTTTAAAACTTCAGGGTATCATTCCAGATTACAATAGTATAAAAAATGGTTCTTATTTGTTGTATCGACCCTTGTATCTGGTCCGAAACACCGGTAACGAAAATGCAATGGTGAATGATTTTATTAAGTTTGCATTGAGTAAGCGCGGTAAACAAATTATTCGACGCGCAGGAACTGTGCCTTACTCTGATGCATTAGTATTAGTGATGAAACAGTTAGAGCAATATAAGTACGCTGATAAATCAGGTCTAATTGATTAGTTGTAACCATTTAGATCGGGTACTTTGTTCTAGACTAATTCCAGAATGTTTTTGGAGTTAGTCCAGTTTAATCCAATAAATGCTACGTAGAATACACTATTATAATAGTGTTTTTTTAATCCTATTTAAATGAAACCGATTATAATCCCACATACATTATCTATTTACCTTAAATAAACCTTAAATACTAAAATATAACTTGAGTTTTGTTTGGTAATATTTAACAATACAAATCTTGAATATGTCACTGTTCCCGTTTCTAGTTTTAGCTATGTTGTGGGTAGAAATGAGGAAAAATCAATGAACACTAAATCTAATATTAAAAAAGTACTTTTATCCTTTGTGGTATTAACACTGACTGCAGCTCTCACGTATTATGCTGATGCTCCAAGTAGTCAATCTGTTGCTATCGTCACGGATAAAGTAAAAATTTAATTCTTAAATTGTGTCGGCCGCTTTTCGCTGCGGTTTATAGTGATTTCAATTACTTACTTTTCAATTTTTCATTTCGATCATTAATTAAATTTAATTTGATTAATTTTTCATCTATTTAACTGAATCAAGCCAATCGAGCGATTGGCAGAGTGCTGCATGTTAAGCTAAAGTAAACATCTAAGTGCAGAACTAATTTCTAATCGTTTAATCGAAATAGAGGGTGTCATGAATCAATCGTATAAAAATCGTAAAATTGAAATAGACCGGCATAATATTGTGGTAGCCGTTATTGTATTATTATTAGCCGGATTTATTACATTATTTGCAGATAGTTAATTCTAGTTTTCGGAATATTTTTTATCTTCTTTAGCTTGATGATCGGCAATTTCTGCTGCACGACGTGCTTCGAGAATTTCTTTGCGGTCTTCCATTCGGCTATCAAATGCATCTTTCACTAAATTGATACTTTCTTCTGCAAATAAAACCTGCCGGAGTAAGCGATATCCAAATTTTAACCGTTCAATTTCGTCATCAATTATTAATTTAAACTCTTCATCGGTAATATCGTAAACGGTTCTAAAGCTTTTAGAATTAAGAAAATCTATAAAACGGTCAGTATCAAATGCAATCATAAAAAAGAACTGAAAACTGGTAGTTGATGGTTTGCCAATCGCAGGGCCAGCTGATTTTTTCTTTAAAATGATCTGATAATATTCACGATTCAGTAAATCATACTCTTCAACCCCTTGTTCTTTACGGTAATCTTCAATCGTTATTTCACGTTGTTCTTCATGACCTTTACAATGCGATTCTTGAACTAATGCATAGTGTTGTTCATCATGAAATTCGTCAGATTTGCGTGAGGATAATAATGCCACAGGATAATAGCGACAAGAAGTAGGGCGATCTTCATAAATGGTACAACCGGTTTTCTCATCCATAAATAAACACACAGGATCGTTATCAGTGGTGCGCATTTTAACGCCTGGCATGCCATGACCATCCATTTCAAATGGTACAGTATGCTTTTTTAAGAATTCTGTAGAAGTTAGTCCAAGACGGTTTTTCATTCGAATTATATCGTAGGGCGCAAGAGTAATATCAGCCTGACGACAGCATTCATTAAAGCAGGAGATACCAGGGTGACAGTTAAAACAGATTTTACTGCCAGGTTGTAGCTGATTAGGTGTTACTGGGCTATCAAACGGAATGTTGTCAAATCGGTTATCACTCATGGTCTTACTACTCTTAAATTTTGTATGGATATTAATGTGAATATTAGCTGGATATTATACAGGATCAGTGATTTTGATCCTATATTATTTGATATATTTGGACCGCCACGAGCCCATGGACGGGCGAAGGTAGAGTAATGCAGGAGCAATTACCGAGGGCTCCAAGTAAGATCAAGAGACTTAATTTTAATAAACTGTAATATATTGAAAAATATAAGATTATTATTATTAGTAACAGGCAAGTAAATACTAAACTGTGTTCCTTGGCGCTCTTAGCGTTTGGGCGGTTCAAAAATAAAATTTAATCAAAAAAAACCAGAATCTCTCGATTCTGGTTCTTTTAGTATTGCTTATAATACGTATTAATTTTAACTTCCAGTAACGATCGTGCAGTAGGAAGCATAAATTCCTAAAACATTATTTACTTTATATTCTACATTACTAACTTCTTTAATTCCGCCAATTTTCATAGCTGTTTTGATAGTAGAA
Organism: Thiohalomonadales bacterium; assembly: GCA_048060815.1. Taxonomy (GTDB): domain Bacteria; phylum Pseudomonadota; class Gammaproteobacteria; order UBA6429; family Thiohalophilaceae; genus CAYQUC01. The sequence continues at coordinate 4,541 of JBGMQW010000178.1, forward strand.
TCACCCGTAGCAATCCAGCCTAGAATTGATGAAGAACATGCTTTACCGGTTTTAGAGCCAATTTTACTTAATGAGTCACCTGGCAAATCGACAGAAGAGTATAAACCACCGGGTATAGCATTTCCTCCAATTGAACCAACGCCTGCACAACCAGTAAGAATTACTACACTAAAAATTGTTGCCCCCAAAATTCCATTTTTAATTATATTCACAAAAATCTCCTTTATTATTAAATATCAAAAATAGTACGTTCTTTATATTAACATTGTTTTATTAAGTGAATATTATGGTTAAATAATAGCTAGAGTATTGTTGTAGTAGAGAGATCTTGATCTTTTTGAACCGCTACGAGTCCATGGACGGATAATAATTTACTGTTCAGAGTTTAAATTATTAAATGTCGATATAGTGTTTTAGTGGACAATTTTTTAAGCTTACTTTAAGTTTCAGCGCCATATGTCATTTTATTTTTATTTTTAATACATAAATATAGATTAGTTGATAACGAGAAATAAGTTAGTAATATTTTTTGTGTAGTATTTTAAATCATGAAATAATATTTATTAAATTAATTGTAAGTCAATTTTTCTAATAAATATTTATTGCATGACTATTTTATTTCACTCTAAATGGAAGAACGAATGACAATACCGACTTTTAGTCTTGTCATGAATAAAATTTTAAGGAGAATTTTTATGTTTATTAACTTTTTTAAAGTCACTTTTTTTACACTTGTCGGTTCAGTACTAATGATAGGAAATATTACTCTCGTTAATGCGAAACCTAATTTATGCAAACCCCCCGTTACAATACCAACAATTTGTAGTGATTGTCATAATGGCAATCCCGGTAAATCAACTTATATCCCCAATGCGTGTGTTACTGTATTGAATAAACCAGGTAATAACGGCGGTAACGGAAATAACAACGGCGGTAA
>JBGMQW010000178.1:5577-7345 GCA_048060815.1 Thiohalomonadales bacterium
AACGGCGGTAACGGAAATAACAACGGCGGTAATGGAAATAACAACGGCGGTAATGGAAACAACAACGGCGGCCATGGAAATAACAACGGCGGTAATGGGAACAATAATGGTGGTCACGGTAATAATGGTGATGACGATTAAGTCCTAAATAGAGTAAGGAAGAAGCGTTCATCAAGTACGATATATTATGTGCTTGGTGGCGCGTAATTAAATAGGTTGTATCTAACCATTAATAGTATAAGTGTTCACCTATGACTAAATATTACATTATTGCAAGTATAATACTTTTTACAACGGTATTTTTATTCAATAATTATTCTGATGATGCCAAAGATCAACTAGCAGAATTCGAATTAGGTGAATCGAGTTATACTAGTGGCATTGACAGTGATTATTTAGATAATTCGCACACTAAAGATTATCGTGACAATAATGTCGGACAGTCTAATAAAATATCAACAATTCAGTTTGTACTCCGGCGAATAAGTAAACAAAATCAATCTCTACAGAAACAATTAGACAAATCTGAAAAGAAGACAAAAAAAATTAAAATAGTACTCAATAATTTATCTGAAAAAATAAACACCATTCCGATTCTAAAATATACTGCTTCTGAAATCAGATTACCAAATAATAAACTTTATCTCAGCAGTATCACACCAAATATAGTTAAGCAGTGTGAAGAACAATTAAAACAGTTATACAAACAGAAGAACAAACAAAATAATAATTCAATTGTTGAGAAGTTGGAACGTGAGGTTATCGATAATCAGTGGACTGCAGACATTGATTCACTACTAACATCGCTTATTAGTAAAAACAATCTCTCTGGATCTGATATTAAATTTGTTAATTGTCGCACATCTATTTGCGAAATTGTCATAAAACATAATGATTATAAATCACTAACCGATTTTAATCGTAACCTTCCCCGAAATTTAAAATACAATTTTTTAAATGACACAGATGATAACTTAACTGAAAACTTCTTTATCCTAAGAACAAATTCAGCATCTTTATTCTGATAATTAATTACAGGGATTTTAACATTATGGAAGAATTTTATAAAAAAATATTTTTTCGTTGGTTCGTGATCATAGTTATATTGAGTAAATTATCATTTGCTAATTGCCAGGAAGAAACTAGCCAATTTACTATAACTCATGAAAATGATTTGTCGACTATTGTAAAAAAAATTAAGCAGTTATCGAAAAAAAATGAACTATTAAAACGAAGAATCCACTCCGAAAATATTAAACAGGATGAGATAATTTCAAAAATAGTAAAGTTAACCGCTAATGTTGAGCTAAAAATTAAAGAGCCAGATGACACGAATGCAATGAATAATGACATGCTTACTGAGAATGACTTTTATGATACTAGTGACTCTGTAATACGTAAATGCAGTAGCATTACGAAAGCTTACTATGAGCGAGAAAGTTTACAGGAACGCCAGTACAATAAAATTTTATACGAATCTGAAACCCTCGATTCGGAATGGACTTCAGAAGTCTCTATTAGCATTAGCAATAATCTTGAAAATCGGTTCCCTGATACAGAGGTGGTTTCAATCGAATGCCGTACATCACTCTGCGAAATAAATCTCAAGCATGAGGATGATTTAGCGCGAGAAGATTTTGATATCAACTTCGATCCTACAAATAGATGGAATATTATTGATACTCAAAGTAGAGAAGATATCATATCAAATGCCAGTTTTATTTCGATACTAATTTCGCGTAACGGGCAATCGATACCACAAAATTAG
>JBGMQW010000179.1:0-7307 GCA_048060815.1 Thiohalomonadales bacterium
TGTCCAGATATTACTTCAAATGCAGATCCTTTATGAAAAACAAGTATTGTTTCACCATTAGCTACAATTGATAATTCCGAAAGTGGGTATTTTACTTCTGGAAGAAGTAACACGAGTTTAGCGATACAATGTCTAACTTTTTGTATTGATACACCGGCACGTAGTAGTGTCGCAATTGTTTTTATGGTTACCAGATCATGGAAAGAAAATCTGGCATGCCCTCCAGGTGTTTGTTTAGAGGGAGTAATGAGTGCCGTTTTACACCAATACTGTAATTGGCGTTGGCTGATCGCTGTAATTCGAGTGACTTCGTGACTCGAGAAACACTGTTTGGCCATTGCTTTGCTACCAAAAGAAATGAAACATTACATATACACTAGTTAATAATATAATAATGTCAAGGATTATGACAAATAAGCACTTTTTTGTTACTTTTTCACTCAATAATTATTCAATGAATTATATTTAAGCTGTTAATGGTTTTGAATTTTAATTTAATGGACAGAAAAAAAGAGGGCTATGCAAGCCCTCTTTATTATTCCTGGATAATCGTAAAGTGGAATTATCTAGTCACTAACCGTATTGTAAACCTTCAAATCCTTGGCAAATTTAATCTTACCTTGATAACCACTTTTATGGACTATTTGTTTAACTTCATTTAACCGAGATTCAGTCACGGGCGTAATATGAGACAAAATCAGTTTTTTGGGATTAGCTTCTAAAGCTACTTGAGCCATACGAGTTGGATTTGTATGTAGTTTGTGAAAAACAGAGTCTAGTGCAGGTGCATCATCCATTATTGCAGTATCATAAATCAAGATATCCGCTCCAGCTGCAATTTTTGCCATATTCCCTGTTTTTGATGTCGTATCTCCAGACCAAACAATACTATGCCCTTTATATTCAACTCGATAAGCAACAGCAGGAACAGGTCCATGATTAACTGCAATAGATTTTACTATTAAACCATCAGGATCTTCGAATACGGTGGTAAAAGCATCAGAAGAAAAATCTGAAGGTAAGTCAGTTGCCTCACGATTAAAATTACCTGCTTTTATTGCTTTTGCAAAGACATTTAAATACCGCTCCATTCCTGTACTAACATTATAATGAGCATCTACATATTCGACTGATCCTGGATATTGGGCAATACTCGGATCACTATTAATCGGTTCAGGAAAAGGAATGCCGTTCGCTTCAGGGCCATAAAATTTAAATTTGGCTGTACGCTGAGTACCATTACCCAGATTATGAAAAAATGCTGTCTTAACTATTGCAGACATATCAGCAGTATGATCAAGATGAAGATGTGTTAATAAAAAATGTTCAAGATTAGCAATGTCAACACCACTTTGAGCAAGGCTTTTAAATGTTCCACCACCCATATCCATAAGAATTCGAGGTACACCTTCAACAAAAATTACATAACCTGAACTAGCTCGAGCCGTACTAGCCGCAATTGGTCCTCCCGAGCCTAATACCAGAACTGATAATGGACCCTTTACTTTATCCTTAGCTAATTTACTATCTGCATTTGCAACCGATAATGTCGACATTGCCAATGTAATAAAAGTGATAAAAATTATTGTATGTTTAACTAATCTTGAAAAATACATATCCTCTCCTTCTTCGCGTACAAATATTCAGCTGCTATTTTACGCAATTGAGTAGGCTTAAGTCTAATGTTATAGCCAGAGTTACTATAATTTCACAGATTTAATGCCGTTATTGTATATTTAATAACCAATCATGAGAACAACAATATTTTATGTATTTACTAAGATAAAAGAAGAAAAATTTATTTTAAAAAAAATCGGGGATACGTTTTTTTAATGCATTAAAACAATCGCGATCCAGGATAGAGTCACATTGTTTATCCATAACAAGTAGTACTGTTGCTAGAGCTTTTGATTTCGAATGTGAATTACCTGTCAGTAAGGTATCAAATATATCAGCTACTGTTATAATTCTTGTTTCAAGCGATATTCTTGATTCAGATATTCCTTTAGGATAACCAGCGCCATCCAGACTTTCATGATGTCCACTGGCAACTTTTGCCAACTCTTTAAAAGACTGCATATGTCTTAATAACTCAAATGTATTTCGCGAGTGTAATTTTTTTTCTACTATCTCATCTTTGCTTAGTGCATCCTGTTTATCAATTATTAAATTGCTTAATCCCATATTTCCAAGATCATGTAATAATGCCCCTCGATAAAGCCACCGTCTACGTCCTACAGACAAGCCTAATTCGTTTGCTATTGCATCTGAATATAATGCAACCCGGGTACTATGCCCATTGGTATAGGGACTTTTAGAATCTACAATTTGTGCAAATGCAGTTGCAATATCATCAAGCCGTTCATCATCAATAGTAACATTGTTTTTATCTGATTCTAACGCATAAACATGTTCTTTTAATACTGATTCAGATTTAAAAGATTCCCAGGTATTTCTATTTTTCGTTTCACTAAGAAATTTTATTGTTAATTTGATTATATCTGGATTAAACCATCGGGATGATCGAATCTTTAATTCATTAAGTGCTTTTTCGAAGTCAAATTTTTGATAATAGACTTCAAAGACTTCTGCGATTAACGCTATTTGGGAATTAACGGGTATGACATTATCTTTAATTCCATCTGCATGTCCATTTCCATCCCAATGTTCATTCAGACAGTGTATACCGTCTGCTACATTATCATTAAACCCCAATTGAATCACTAAATCGGCACCACGTTCTGATCGTGATCGTAATAATTCATTACGGTAATATTTACCATTTAAAAAAAGCGGTAGCATTTTTGCAAATCGAGTCACAAAACCAGAATTTACACTGGTGTTCGATAAAATGAATTGAATATTATCGAAAAAATTATCGGTATTTAATATTTTTAATCCATTTTTAATAATTTTTTCATCATTTGCAAATAGAACTGTTAATTTTGATGAAATACTTGTGCCACCAATATCTTTTAATAATAAGATGTAATACAAATCCCATAATTCTTCAGCATTTAATGACAAAGATTTAGCTATTTTCATACCTAGCCAACAACACCGCAGACTGTGCCCAGGAGTAACACCCTCAGCCATATCAAGAGCATAACTAAAGGATCCAATTACCTCGGATAATAATAATCGTTGTGGTTGTGGTAACAAATCAACAACACTTGTATAGGACATTTTGTGTGATTACCTTACAAAAGATAGATTTTAATTGAACAATATTTGAACATATCTATTAATCGGCATAACGCTGTTCAGCTTTAACAGTCGTGAAATAATTACCAATTTCCTGAATTTTGTTAAATTATTTTAGCTGGAGTATCGATGAAATCGTTTATACCGATACTTGTATTTGGGTAATTCAAATTAAAATGAGGTCTTAAATAATGACTTTTGATTTTTCATAGTCTTTCATTATTCTTGGCGTAATTTTTCCTTTATATTAGAGACACTAAATTGGCATAAGTATTTTTATTTTTTAATTTTTTTGATTCTAAATAAACCATTGATACCACCATCACTGGTAAAATATATACTTCCATCCGGTGCATTAATAACACCCACTGGGCGAGCCCAGCGACTTCCATTTTTTAATTGAAAACCTGTAACAAAATCATCAACCCGAATAGATACACCATTGTCGAATCGTACTAATACCAGTTTTGGTTTTCTACGCCCGGCTTTCGATGCTTTTAATTTGCCTTTTTCTGGTACAGCCCATGAACCATGCAAAGCGACTACAGCATCACCATAATGTTTTTTAGCAATGGGGCCATTTATAATAAATGCGACAGCCATCGGCGCATTTCGTGCATCAAATGTTTGTACTGGTTTATGAACATTTTTTTCAGATAACGGTGATATGGTTTTAATGCATTTATCTTTTGTTATTTTATCGTTAATCACTTGAAACCATGGCATGCCATGAAAAGAGTCTGGCGTTAGTTTACTAAAATATTCACGTGGTAAATTAAATCCCCAATGATCCGGACCATTATTACTGGCATACATCATTCCTGATTTTGGATGCCAATCATAACCTACCGGATTACGTAACCCGGTTGCAAATGGCAGCCATTGAAGTTTGTTTTTTTCATTAAGAACAACAACTCCACCACGTTGTTGTGACAAAGGATATGATTTACCAATAAACTGATTACTACAATTACCCGAAAGCCCTAAACTGAGATACAATTTATTATCAAGACCAAGTCGTATGGTTCGACTATTATGGCCGTAACCACCTGGCAGTGAAATATATTTTACTACACTATTGATTGATATTTTTCTTTGTCCAAATTTATAGGGTGCGCGATACAATCCGTTAGTCTGAGCTATATAAATAAAATTATTACGAACCACAACACTATGTGGATAATTATTTAATTTTACTAATTTTATTACTTTGTTGTAAGGTGAAGAGAGACGATATAGATAACCTGATTTCGAACCAATAAACATTTCGCCCTTTTTACTTATACTAATTATTCTAGGACGATCCAGTTCTAAAACTAATTCTAACTGATAGTTTTTCGGTAAAACAACATCAAAATTATAACTTGATAATTTAAATTGTTGAGTTGAATAAATTATTTTAGTGACAGCCGCAAAGCTTATGTTTACATTTAGAATAAATATAACCAACAAAATTCTATGAAACTGCTGTGATATAAATAAATTATTTAAGTATTCTTTCACTATCCAGAAAAATTTGTTTAGGAAAATTACATTTATTTTGTCGCCAGGTTATACACATTACCAGGGATCCAGTTTGTTTTAATAAACCATGCTGAAAGTTCATTAGCTTCCAGAGGTTTACAAATATAATGTCCTTGTGCCCGATTACAGCCTAATATTTCAAGCAGATCATATGTCTCTTTATCTACCACACCTTCAGCGGTAACGATTCTACCCATATTATGAGCTAAATTTACTGTAGAACGAACAATAATGGCATCATCTTCATCTTCCAGCATGTCAAGAACAAATGATTTATCAATTTTAATCTCTTGTGTAGGTAGTTGTTTTAAATACGACAATGAAGAAAATCCAGTTCCAAAATCATCAATAGCTAATTTAACACCAATTTGATGAAGTTGACCAAGAACGTCTTTAGCACGCTTTAAGTCTGTCATCATACTATTTTCAGTAATTTCTAAAGTTAAATTATGCGGTATAGTTTTCGTTGTTTTTAAAATTTCATTTAAAGATTTTGGGAAATTTGAGTCCTGGATATCAGACATTGATAAATTAACGTGCATATCGATATTGATACCTTGTTTTCTCCATCGTTGGACTTGCTCTAAAGCATGTTCAAGAACCCATTGAGTAATCAGACTCATAATGCCCGCGTTTTCTGCCAGGGGTATAAAAATTTCCGGAGAAATTACACCGGACTCAGGATGGTTCCAGCGAATTAATGCTTCAACACACGATATCTGCCCTTTGCTAATATTAATTATAGGTTGATAATAAACAACAAGTTCCTTATTTTTAATCGCCTTGTGTAACTCACCTGTTAACTTCAATCGATTTAAAGAATATTGATCCTGTTTCTCATCATACAATGTATAACCACATTGTTTTGACTTTGCGACATACATTGCAATGTCTGCCTTTTGAATCAAAGTATCACAATCAAAACCATCATGAGGGTAAACTGTTATACCGATACTCATAGCAACATTTAAATTATGGTCGTCCACTTCAAAAGGGACTATAAGAGAATTTATCAACTTTAATGCAATCGCTTGAGCGATACCAGAACCGGTATCCGGTAATACTATGGCAAACTCATCACCTCCAATTCGTGCAAGAGTATCGGAATCTCTTAAAATATTTTTAAATCGGGGTGCAATTTGCTGAATGAGTAAGTCACCGGCAACATGTCCTAATGTATCGTTAATCTCTTTAAAACGGTCTAAATCCATTAATAGAATACTAACTTGTTTTTGTTTAGGATTTTGTCCACTAATAGCTTGTTTAATTCGTTCAATCAATAAATTTCGATTTGGCAATCCGGTCAGGCTATCGTGCAAAGCATGATATCGTTCTAATAAAGCTATATGTTGCATTTGAAGAATGTTTTGAAGATTCATCTTGCTAACAATTAATACAAAAAAGCTACCAGCTAATAATAATAGTGATACTATTAATTCACTCTTGGTGCCTATACTGTTATATAAAGCAACACTATAAGCGATAAATCCTGTTATAAATAACAAAACCAGATAATACAATGATTGCCAGTTAGTACCAATTTGAAAACGGTTATTCATGATACGACGTGTCGTGAATAATGATGTGAATAACATGAAACATCCGATAATAACAGCACTTAAAGATATTATTTTTAATATCATCATGAAAAAGGAAACCTATTGATTTTATCTACGAATTGTAATTATGAAGCTGTGTATATCTTATATTAGATATGCTATTTATAGCAATCGGCTTTAAAATAAATCATTTTCTATATAACATAATGCCGCATTTTCTACTGTATTAAAGTATATGAATTTTAGTAATGTTATTTAAAATAATTAATGATTATTTATTAACCAATAATGAATTCCTTAATGTGCCCTTGTGGCAATAATAAATTATATCTGGAGTGTTGTTCAATTTTTATTGAACATAATCAACAACCTGAAACCGCTCAACAATTAATGCGAGCGCGTTACTCAGCATATGTCAGACATGATATAAATTACTTACTTGATACATGGCATCATTCAACTCGTCCCTCAAACATAAATCCAGATGATTTACAACTTACAAAATGGAATCAATTATTTATAATCGATATATCTTACGGTTTAAAACAGCATAACAGCGGTAAAATTGAATTTGTGGCATATTTTTCAACCATCAACACCAACGAAAAACTTCATGAAATAAGTCGATTTGTAAAAGAACAAAATAAATGGTTTTATGTAGACGGAAAAATTATACAAAATTCAAATTTTCAACCAGGTCGAAACTCACTTTGTTATTGTGGTAGTGGAAAAAAGTATAAACATTGTTGTTTAAATAAATAACCATTCAACCAGGTAGTAAATGTACTGCCCTTCTGAAGATTTTGACGGACCGATAACACGTGCCGCGTAACGCATATTATCAGGATCGCTTTTTTCAATAGCCTCTTCCCTTGAACCTTTAACGTCAACACAAGCTTTTGGAAATCGTCGTCGACTACGCTTAGGAACATAAACAATAGCAAATTGTTCTTGCGATACTTTTGATTGTGGATCGAGTGGTACATAACCGCGCATTATTCTTTCAAACTCCTAATAATG
>JBGMQW010000180.1:0-7223 GCA_048060815.1 Thiohalomonadales bacterium
AGATAATAAATCAATTATTTTTATATATAGCTCACCATAAATAAATCCCATATATTATTTAAGAATTCTTTACATTTAACATTCTTTTTATGTGAAATATTTCACATTGTATTTTTCTCAAAATGTCGTATAAAACAATTAAGGCTAGTTAATATGATGTTTAATTTCTATAAACGCAGTTCAGTGAAAATACTACACAAGCAAACATGCAGGTATCGATTATGGAAACAAATGAGATGTCATTTTATAATGAAAAGTTACCAACTAAATATATAATTACGCTTCAAGAAACAAAATTACAAAAACAAATTAATGCACGTAAACGTGTTGAAGACTACATAGCAGAAAAACAATTACGAAAAAATATTAATGACTTTGATTATGAATTTTAATCGGTGTTAATTACTATAAAAAATATCAGGACGGGATAAAAAATTTTTTTAAATATCCTGGTAATGTCTCATTACCAGGATACGTAGACCTACTTAATGCTATTGTTAATGGCGTTGATAACATCATCACTTGATGTTGCGGTTACTGTAAGACATAAACCTTCGTTTTCATAAAAACCAATTAATGGTGCTGTTTTTTCATTATATGTTTCCAGACGGTGGCTGATGGCTTCTGTTGTTTCATCATCGCGTTGAACAACCGGGCTACCACATTTATCACACTTACCTTCTTCTTTAGGTGGGTTACTTTTCACATTATAGATTTCCTGACAATCCGAATTATTACATGTACGGCGTGTTGTTAAACGATCCAGAATCACATCACGAGGAACATCAATATTTATGGCCTTATCTAAAGTCACACCAATTTTATTTAATAATACTTTTAGTGCTTCTGCTTGTGGAATTGTCCGTGGAAAACCATCTAACAAAAATCCTTTTTCACAATCAGGTTCTTGCAAACGAGCTTCCATGATATCCATAATTAATTCATCAGGAACCAAATCGCCACGAGTCATAAAATCTTTTGCTTTTTTACCCAGTTCATTACCAGCTGCAACAGCACCACGTAAAATATCACCAGTAGAAATCTGAACCGCACCTGTTGTTTTGGTTAATATTTTTGCTACTGTACCCTTACCCGCGCCAGGCGCGCCTAATAAAATCAGCTTCATGTCTTATCTCTCTTGTTAGTGATTTGTCGCTTGCGATATAAGCTGGCGAAAATCGATTAATATTAATTATCAATTTGTTATAACTATAGAGTCCGGTAGACTCAGATTAAAATTTTCATCTCACAGGAAGGGCGCACCTTACCAGAAAACGATACCAAATTGTGGCTAATGTGCTATTTGTATAGAAAAATTTTTGAATTATAATACTAACTTAAGCGAGTTAATAAAATCAATTAATAGTCTATCATTATAAATTAATAAGGCACTACTATTATTTATTTGTAATTATTCAGCGTATATCGGTATTTTAGGATTATTCAATATTAGTTTGAATTTTGCTACAAAAGTCAAAACATTTTACCGAAATTGCATAATTACATTTATTTAACCTAACTCCGACAAAACTTTATCCATCATCGATTCTGCTTGTTGTCCATAACCACCTCCAAATAAATTCAGGTGATTTAAAATATGATAGGTATTATAAAATATTTTGCGCGTTGAATAACCTGATTCTAATGGATAGTATTCATTGTACGATAAATAAAAATTTTCTGAAAATCCACCAAATAATTCGGTCATGGCGATGTCTGTTTCTCTATCACCATAATATACAGCAGGATCAAAAATCACCGGTGTGCCTGATTGTAAAATAGCCATATTACCTGACCATAAATCTCCATGCAGTAAAGATGACTTGGGATTACCATCAGGAAATAGACCTGACATTTTTTCCATTAATTTATCACCTTTTTTTTGTAGTGAGCCACCATATCCATTTTGTCCGGCAAGATCTAACTGGTAGCCTAATCGCTGTGTTTGCCAGAATTCAAGCCAATTTTGAGACTGTGAATTAACTTGTGTACTTGAACCAATCGTATTATCACGTGTCCAGCCAAATTGTACTTGTTGCGTGCGGTGCATTTTAGCAAGCTGCTTACCCAGCATTGCAAAACCTGCTTGATCGGATGAACCAAAACTCAAATTTTCGAGTACGATAAACGCAAAGCCAGCTGCTAAACCACTGCAAATAGGTTTCGGTACCGCTATGGTTTTACTTTGTGCTATTTCAGATAAACCTTCAAATTCGGCTTCAAACATGTCAAGTAAATCAACATCATTTAACTTCACAAAATAATCGTAATTTTCATCTTGTACTTTAAATGCACGATTGATGCAGCCACCTGAAACGGAACTTTGTTTTTTTATCGTAAATGATATCCGTACTGCATCGGAGATAGATTGCTCAATTATTTGCCACATTTTATCCATGAGCTACACTCCATACAAATTAATAATTATTTTTTAAACTTGTGTGTTTTAGAACACAGCATCATAATATAAAATGATCCACAATAGATTAACATTCAGGAAAAATTAATTTTGGCAAAAGTACATAAGGAAATTACGACAGAACTGTCTGACTGGATTTCACAGCAAGAAATGTATTTTGTAGCATCAGCACCATTAACGGATTCGGGTCATGTCAATGTATCGCCCCGGGGTGTCCACAGTTTACGTATCCTGAGCCCTAACCAGGTTTTACTGTTAGACTTAACCGGCAGTGGAAATGAAACTGCTGCACATGTAGTAGAAAATTCTCGATTAACTATTATGTTTTGTGCTTTTACTGGCAAACCAAAAATTCTGAGATTATATGGTAAGGCTAAAGCTATATTACCAGGTCACGCTGATTGGAATAAATTACGTAAAGAGTTTCCGGATACCATACCGGGTGTAAGACAATTATTTCGACTCGATATAAATCGAGTTCAAACATCTTGTGGTTTTGGTGTGCCACTAATGGACTTTGTTGCACAACGTGAGTTACTGGTTGAATGGTCAGAAAAAAGAAATGAACAAGAAATAAAAGAATACCGTCAAAATAAAAACGCTGTAAGTATTGATGGTTTAGTCATTCCTGTAAATTCAAGTAAATAAGTCACTTTTTTCTGTATTTTTAGCGTTTGTGATAAAGAAAATGTATAAGTAAACTCTAATAGTGAATATATTATGTGCGGTAAAATTACTGAATTTAACAGCTAACATATGAACAATAAAATACGCAAGCCAAAAAATAATGTTTTTTTAAATTTTATTCACAGCTTAAAATGCTCAACTGCTAACCGGTACAGATTTAATAAAAATGCTTCATTTAACAGTTTGCGCTTATAAAAATAGTATAACTATTTGAATACTAAAGATTATTACTAACGGTGAATTTTTGAACAATTTAATAAAACTTTAATATCTATGCGGCCTAGAGTCTGTTTACCCCACACTATCCACAAAGTTATCCACAAAATCTGTGGATAACCTTTAAGAATATTGGTAAATGATTAGCACAATTTTACTAAGTAAATAAAATATAATTATACAAAAAACTTATGGCTTTGCAATTAATTAAAATCGTTCTAATTTATCGCATATGAGCCAGATAAATGCACTATTTCAGGTTGCTGTACCGTCACCATTACGTCGTCTTTTTGATTATTTGGGCCCCGGTTCCGAAACCCATTCCAAATTGGGTATGAGTTTTAATTTTAATTCAGATCAAATTTATGAACCTATCAAAATTGGTATGCGCGTTACTGTGCCGTTTAAAGGTAAATTACTCGTTGGAATTGTTCTGCAACAAATCGAAACTTCAACTGTCCCCACAAATAAACTACGTGTTATAGAATCAGTATTGGACTCGAGCCCATTGCTCAATACTCAGGATATTAAATTACTGCAATGGGCCAGTCAGTATTATCAACACCCCATCGGTGAAGTAATACAATCCAGTATTCCGGCTTTACTACGCCAGGGCAAAGCGGCTCACCCGACAACACAAAAAGTGTGGCAACTTACCACACTTGGACAAACGCAGCTGGAAGCTAACCCAACGAGCTTAAATCGCTCCCCCAGGCAAAAACAAATTTTAGAGCTGTTATATAAAGCAAAAAAAAGCTATGCAGCAAATAGTCAAATTTTAGATAGCCCTCATCACGAAATATCTTCAGGTATCACCGAGTTAGAGTTGGGCACTAGCGACGGTTTGACTAACTGGCGCGATACAATAAAACGACTGCTCAAAAAACAGTGGATAAGCGAATCAAGGCAACAAGTAACATTAGGGAAACAAAATTCCAATCTAAACACCAACTCTGCAGCAAGTAAACATCATCAGCTTAACCAGGCTCAACAACGTGCAGTTGATGCACTATTGAATGCACTCCAACAACAAAGTTACACCGCATTTCTATTACACGGTGTCACTGGCAGCGGTAAAACCGAAATATATTTACATGCCTGTCAGGCCTGTTTGGCAAAAAACCAGCAAGTACTTATCCTGGTACCAGAGATAGGCTTAACACCACAACTTTACAGCCGTTTTCAACAACGTCTAAATGCCACTATCATGACTTCGCATTCAGGCTTAAATGATACCGAACGACTAAATTCGTGGTTAGCATTTCGCAATGGAACTGCTGATATATTAATAGGGACACGATCGGCAGTATTTACCCCAATGAAACACCCGGGCTTAATAATTATCGACGAAGAACATGATGTGTCATTGAAGCAGCAAGATGGTTTTCGTTATTCAGCACGCGATGTCGCCATTATTCGTGCCCGTAACCTGAACATCCCTATCGTACTCGGTTCTGCAACACCGTCACTGGAAAGTCTGTATAACGTTCAAAAACACCGTTTTAAATTGTTAGATTTGCCTGAACGCGCCGGTAATGCCAACCCGCCTAAAATCAATATAATCGATGTACGGCATTTACCGATGAAAGAAAGCTTGTCATCGTTACTGGTAGAACGGATGCGTTGGCATTTAGAGCGCGGCAAACAGGTCATTTTGTTTCTAAACCGCCGAGGTTACTCACCCACCTTAATGTGCCATGATTGTGGCTGGTGTGCCGACTGTTTACGTTGTGACACACACATGACCATACACTTAAGCGCGAATCGATTACGCTGCCATCACTGTGGTTCGGAACGTCCAATAGCAACTAACTGCCCCAACTGCAATAGCAATAATTTGTTAAATATTGGCCACGGCACACAACGGATCGAACAAGCTTTGCAAGATTATTTTCCGGAATACAGTACAGTTCGAATTGACCGGGATAATACCCGACGAAAAGGAGCGCTGGATAAAATATTTAAAAATATCCATGAGGGCAAACATAAAATATTACTTGGCACACAAATCATCGCAAAAGGGCATCACTTTCCTGATGTCACCCTGGTTGGCATAATTGATGTTGATCAAGGATTATTTAGTGCTGACTTTCGAGCCAGTGAACGCATGGCGCAATTAATTTTACAAGTATCCGGACGAGCTGGTCGAGAAGATACTGCCGGTGAAGTAGCTATACAAACTCACCATCCAGAACATCCTTTATTGCATGCACTCATTAGTAAGGGTTATGGTGAATTTGCTAAAGAGCTGTTACATGAGCGACAAGAAACACAATTTCCGCCCTATACACATTTAGCGTTATTACGTGCTCAAGCCAATAATCAAAATCCACCGCAACAATTTTTACTAGAAGCAAGTAAAATAGTTATGCAACTAAATAACCAGGTAGAATGTTATGGACCATTCCCGGCACCAATGGAACGACGCGCCGGAAAATTTCGCTCACAACTAATTATTCTAGCCACCGACAGAAAAACTTTACACCAGTGCTTATCACCATTAGTGCAGCAACTTGAAAATAAAAAAACTAATAAAATTCGCTGGAGTATTGATGTTGACCCGATGGAAATGTTTTAATTTAACAAACTCTAAATTAGAATTATCTAATAGAACAAATTAAATTCGATAATAACGACCAAACCGAATAAATAAAAACTATTTTTTTTAAATAGAGTTGGCATTCTAGTAATAACCCTTATTGACAGTATTATTGATGATCAGTAGCATTAACCTCAGATACTAAATGATTAGTTATAATTCATTTAATTAATAACAATTATCCCCCACGAATTTTATAACTAATTACTAGCACAACAAGAACAAATCACGTTGTTATAGAAATACTCGATATTTAATTTTTTATACCATTAACAATTTCAGGACTAAAGGATGAATGTAAGACAATTAATATTAAAATTAGGTTTTGATATAAATACTTTATCACTATCGTTTTTATTTAAATATGGCATGCTAGCATTTATTGTTTTTATATTTGCACTATCTACATCTTATGCGGATTCACCTCAAACGAATCCGATTACAACTCAAATTGAAAACATTAAATACTTTTTTGTCAGTTAAATCCTACAAAATAGTTTTATCCGAATAAATTCATTCTGAATCAAAACCAAGGATTAAATAGCTTGTGCCTCCATGACACAAGCTTTTTGGATCTCTAACCGCGATTCCAAACGGTTATAAAATACCTTATTGAACCGTTATAGTTATTGTTGAAGTTGGCGAATCATTTGGACCTACTGGTAAAGCACCACTGGTATCTAATGTAACAGTGTAAGCACCCGCAGCAGTCGCTACAAATGAAACCTGGACTCCTTGTCCTGTTAAAGCAACCTGTCCTCCACCTGGAGCAGTCACAGTCCACACATAACTCTCAGCATTACTAACTATTGCAGGAAATGAACTTGCCTCACCATTTAGTACAACTGTGGTGCCAGTAGCGACTGTGCGCGAGGCTCCAGCATTTGCTATATTTCGACCCGGTTTTGAATAGGGCTGGCCAGCAACAAAACCCGTCATATGTTCAGCCAAAATATCCGCTGGCATTTGTGCTGGTGCTACTACTGGCTTCCAAAAATAATTCTGATAGGTTCGTCTAGCCAATGGCATTGCACCTCGATCAAAAACCAGACTTTTTATCGGATCTTTATAGGTCATAAATTTAGCATAACTTGAAAAATCGATATTAGGGTTGGATAAGGATCCTCGCTGAATATGACATGATTGACAGGATAGTTTTATAACTTCGTTGTATAAAGTTGTCGTATTTGCAACAGCACCCGCAATGTTTGACCAGCCAGCAGGAACATAAGCTGCATTATATGCTCCTGGTAATGTAGCACTACCTGCTGGTGCTCCATACCAACCACGAACTAAACCAAC